>CAZDCZ010000025.1:0-30405 GCA_964504155.1 uncultured Bacteroidales bacterium
ATGTGTATTATAAAAAATATCGCCCTGTAAAGGGCAGCTTAAAAAAATAAATATTCTGTCACAGTCATTATCAAAATTGTATGTTCATATTATTTTTCATATAAAGAATAATCAGTTCACTTGCTTTCCCGAATGACAATAATCTAAGCTTTTTGAACAGCCTCTATAATAATATAATGGGAAAATAATTTAAGGTAAATATTTTATTCAACAAATAATACTACACATTCTTACAAAACGGATGATAATCTCCGCGTAATCCAATAGGATTAGAATTACGAATTGCATAAACTGTTTCTATCGATTTTCTTGCTTCTTGTAATCCAAAGCCATTACCTTTTAATATCTCTTGGTAACTAAGAGTATGTAAATCGGTAAATCCACCACTAAATTCAATCTCATCACCATCAACTGTAATAGACCGGAATGTTCTTTGTCCTTTAGCTTTAACATCATTAGGCACATCCTTATAATCGACACTCAAGAACCATCTTACTTTGGCTTTCTCGAGCTGTAAATATCCTGCTGCTTTATTTTCTTTTGTTATATGAACAATATTCTCTTTTACATCGCCAAATATCCATGTTAGCATATCGTAAAAATGAACACCAATATTAGTAGCTACACCACCTGATTTTTGTTTATCGCCTTTCCATGAAATATCGTACCAATGGCCACGCGAAGTAATATACGACAAATCAATATCATACATCTTATCTTTAGGTCCATTGTCTATTTTATTTTTTAAAGCAATAATTGCAGGATGAAGACGCAATTGAAGTATTGTGTTTACTCTTTTCCCTGTTTCTTTTTCTATCTCTTGCAAAGCATCAACATTCCAAGGATTTAGAACAAGAGGTTTTTCGCAAATAGCATCAGCTCCTTGTCGTAAAGCAAAACGAATATGAGAATCGTGCAAGTAGTTTGGAGTACAAATACTTACATAATCTATATTTGTTCCATTTCTTTTTAATTTATCGAAATGTCTGTCGAAGCGTTCGTATTCTACAAAAAAATCGGCATTTGGGAAAAAACTATCTATTTGCCCCACACTATCGAATTTATCTAATGCTGCAATTAAATTATTATTTGTTTCTTTTATTGCTTTTAAGTGACGTATAGCAATATATCCTGCAACGCCTATTAATCCAAAGTTTTTCATTTTTTATATTTATTACATGATGTTGTTCGATAAAGATAAGAACTTTACGAAAACACTAACTATGTTTTTTTTACAAATTCATCTTTCAATAAATATTTCTCTTTACTCTCGGAACAAACAGCAATACCATCGTTATTGAATTCTAATCTCTGTCCATATTCGCTCATCCACCCGATTTGTTTTCCCGGATTTCCAACAATCAAAGCATATGGCTTTACTTCTTTGGTTACCACTGCTCCTGCCCCAATAAAAGCATATTCTCCTATATTATTTCCACAAACTATAGTTGCATTTGCTCCTATCGACACTCCTTTACGAACAATCGTTTTAGAATATTCTCCTTTTCTATTTACAGCACTTCTCGGATTTATAACATTGGTAAATACCATTGAAGGACCAAGAAAAACGTCGTCTTCGCATATTACTCCTGTATAAATCGAAACATTATTCTGCACTTTTACATTCTTGCCAAGAATTACATCCGGCGATACAACTACATTTTGTCCGATATTACATTTCTCGCCTAATTTACAATTCGACATAATATGCGAAAAATGCCATATTTTTGTTCCGGCACCTATCTCGCAATTATCATCAATAACTGCTGTCTCGTGAGCAAAATATTTTTTGTTTTCTTTTGACATGTGAATTAGATTATTTAAGTTCATATCAAATATTTATTACTTCAATATTCTTTATTCGTTATCAACTTCTTAACATAAAAAGTCTTACGAAGTCGATTAAATTTTTAAAATAAAAACTTGTTTTAAGTATTATTACTAATTAAAAAACTCTTTAATAGCCTTTATAATAATATTCTGTTGATTTCTATCGAGTTCGGTATGCATTGGTAACGACAATACTGTTTTACATAATTTTTCGGTTACCGGGAAATCGCCATCTTTATATCTCGAATCTTTATAAGCCTTTTGTAAATGCATTGGCACCGGATAATAAATCATTGCAGGAATTTCTTTCTTGTTCAAATATTTTTTTAGGGCATCACGATTTTCTTCACTATTTATCTGCAATGTATATTGATGAAATGTGTGAGAAGAATCAGTATTTCTTTTTGGGATAGTTACTTCATCAATCTCTCTCAAGTTGTTATCGTAATAATCGGCAGCCAATCTTCGTGCATTACTATAATCGTCTAAGTATTTAAGTTTTACATCTAAAACAGCTGCTTGTATGGTATCTAGGCGAGAATTTACCCCAATACTGTCGTGATAATATTTTATTTTCGAACCATGATTAACAATCATACGTAATTTTTCTGCCAGAGTATCATCATTTGTATAAATAGCACCTCCATCGCCATAGCAGCCTAAATTTTTCGATGGGAAAAAAGATGTACATCCAATATTCCCGATACAACCGGCCTTTTTGTTAAGTTTTCCTTTTTTATAATCGGCCCCAATAGCTTGTGCAGTATCTTCAATAACAAACAAATTATTTTTATTAGCTATCTCCATTATCTTCTCCATATCGGCACATTGTCCGAAAAGATGAACAGGAACAATAGCTTTTGTTTTTGTAGTAATGGCCTTTTCAATAACCTCCGGATTAATATTAAATGTCTCGGAATCGACATCCACTAAAACAGGCACAAGTCCTAACACTTTAATAACTTCAACTGTAGCAATAAAGGTAAAATTTGGAGTAATTACTTCATCTCCCGGCTTTAGATCTAGAGCCATCATTGCAATTTGTAAGGCATCTGTTCCATTTCCACAAGGAATAACATGTTTAACATGTAGGTAATTTTCTAAATTTGCAGCAAATTCTTTTACTTTAGCTCCATTAATAAATGCTGTAGAATCGAGAACCTCATGAATAGAACTATCTATTTCGTTTTTTATTTTAAGATATTGACTTTTTAAGTCAACCATATTTATCTTATTTTTCATATATCAATTATTAATAATAAAAAATATCTCAAAAATATATAAAGCAAAATTGAATCTGGTGCTTATATATTTTTGAGATATTTCATTAAACCATTTATTAAAAACTTACTACCGGAAGGCTCTATTTAGCATAATTTATTGCACGAGTTTCTCTAATAACAGTAATTTTTATTTGTCCGGGATATGTCATTTCATTTTGGATTTTCTCTGAAATATCTAATGAAATTTTTGCTGCTTCTTCATCATTAACATTATCACTACCAACAATAACTCTAAGCTCCCTTCCTGCTTGAATAGCGTATGTTTTTATTACACCGGGATGCGATAGTGCAAGGTTTTCAAGATCTTTCAATCGTTTAATATACGATTCGACAACTTCGCGACGTGCTCCGGGTCTAGCACCTGAAATAGCATCACATACCTGAACAATAGGCGATATAAGTGTTGTCATTTCTATCTCGTCGTGATGAGCACCGATGGCATTACATACTTCAGGTTTTTCCTTAAATTTTTCTGCTATCTTCATACCAAGAATTGCATGTGGCAATTCCGGTTCATCATCAGACACTTTTCCAATATCGTGTAACAAACCTGCTCTTTTTGCCAGTTTAGTATTTAACCCAAGTTCAGATGCCATAATAGCTGAAAGATTAGCTACTTCACGAGAGTGTTGTAACAAATTTTGTCCATACGATGAACGATATTTCATTTTCCCAATTAATCGTATAATTTCGGGGTGTAATCCGTGAATACCAAGATCAATAGCTGTTCTTTTTCCTACATCAATAATTTCTTCTTCGATTTGGCTTTTAGTTTTTTCTACTACTTCTTCAATTCTTGCAGGATGAATTCTTCCATCGGTTACTAATTGATGAAGAGCTAAACGGGCTATTTCTCGTCTTACCGGATCGAATGCCGAAAGAATTATTGCTTCAGGAGTATCGTCAACAATAATCTCTACTCCGGTAGCAGCTTCAAGTGCTCTAATATTTCTACCTTCACGACCAATTATTCTTCCTTTTATTTCGTCGCTATCGATATTAAATACGGTAACAGAATTTTCAACAGCATTTTCGGTAGCAACACGTTGTATTGTTTGAATAACAATTCGTTTTGCATCTTTATTTGCCGTCATTTTCGCTTCTTCGATAATTTCGTTAATCTCAGACATAGCTGCAGTCTTTGCTTCAGCTTTAAGCGATTCGATAATTTGATTTTTTGCTTCCTCAGCTGACATACCGGAAATTGTCTCTAATTGCTCAACTTCCTGCTTATGCATTTTATTCAACTCTTCTCCCCTTTTCTCAACAACTTCCATTTGTACTTGAAGGTTATTGCGAATAGCATCAATTTCTTTTTTACTTTTATTGTTTTCTTCAATTCGCTGAGATAAGCCTCTTTCTTTTTGCTTAATTCTATTTTCTGCAACAAGAATTTTACTTGTTCTATTATTAATTTGGTCTTCGTGCTCTTCTTTTAATTGAAGAAATTTTTCTTTAGCCTGAAGAATTTTCTCTTTCTTTATTACGTCTGCTTCTATCTTTGCATCTTTAATAATCTGGCTACTTTTTTTTATCAAAGTTTTATTCCATATAACATATGAAATAAAACCACCTATCACAACAGCAACAAGCACTATAACTGTTACTAAAGTATAAATTGGGATTACCCCTATTATTAATAATTGTATCATAATTTAATTTTTATTTTATAAAAAAACCCGCATTAGTTTCTTTAATTCTTTAAAAACCCCTGCTAGACATGGGTGGAGATGCCATTTTGTGTCAGACGTCCACTGACCAATTAAGGAATTTAACAAAAGTTAAACTGAGGCCTGCCTTTCATAAAACGAGCTTTTCTCCAAATTGTTTAATGTTGAGTCTCACAGACATTAAAGAAACAATGCGGGCAATATTGTTTATATTTAAAAGAACTTATTTTGCTTTAATTAAAAATTCATCAATATTATCAATCAATTCCTTTATTCTATTTATTTCTGAATTATCATCCGGTATACTCTCGGCTTCTAACAATTTTATTACAAATTGTAAAGACGCCATTGCTAAAAAATCTTGAATATCTTTATCTGTATATTTCTTTTTATACTGTAATACTTTATCATTTATCATTTTAGCAGCTTTCCGTATCTTTTCTTCATCAGATCTATCAATTTTTAAAGGATAGTATCGATCAGCAACATTAACTTTTATGGATAATTTATTTTCCATTACTAAATTTTAATTTTACCTATTCAAAAGAGCAATACACTTATCAATCTCCCGCACCATTTTATTGATTTTTATTTTGGCATCGTGTTTATCTTTACTCGATACCATAACACTCTTCGATAATTTTAATTTATTATTTGTGTTTTTTAAATAATCGTTTTCCGATTCTTTACTTTCTAATTGTTTCTTTAGTTCAATATTTTCTTTAAACAGAATATCATTATCTTTTCTCATTACACTGTACAAAGAAAACATTTTTTCAATTCTATTTTGCAATTCTTCTATTATTTCTTTATTTGAAACTAACATATTTTTTATTAAAAAGCATTAACTTAATTCTACTTTTACACATTATGCTTTAACACAAAATCAAGCTGTTTTTAGCCTTGCTCCCTAAGGGAACAGATTGTTTTTTTTAGTTTTCTCCCTTTAGGATTAGGAGCAAAAAAAAACTAAAAAATCTTAATTCTGTTTAATCTGTTAAAGTAAAATTAATTAATAATAATGTTTAAACAAAAATATAACAAATAATATTATTTAACATATGAATAATAATATTATTTTTGCTAATCTTTAAAATAACTACATTCTTTGTGTTTAAATTTATATAAAATAATGCTAATACGAAAACTAAAATTAATTATATTTTTTATTTTTTTTTGTCAATTATCATATAGCCAATCTAATAATAATAAAATATTTTCGTCGCCTGTAAATATTCCTATTAAACTAGCCGGAACTTTTGGAGAATTACGCACAGGACATTTTCATGCCGGAATTGATATAAAAACCAATGGTGTTTCAGGGGAAATTATTAAGTCAATTTCCGACGGCTATGTTTCTAGAATAAAAATATCTGCAAATGGTTATGGACATGCAATTTATTTAACTCATCCTAATAATATTACTTCTGTTTATGGACATCTAAGTAAATATAATCCTAAATTAAAAAAATATTTAAAAAAATATCAATATGAACATCAAACATTTGAAGTTAATATTATATTAAAACCAGATGAATTCCCTGTAAAAAAAGGAGATATTATTGGCTTTTCGGGAAATACCGGAGGTACAATGGGACCACATCTTCATTTCGAATTACGAAATACATCTAATCAACATCCTATAAATCCATTATTGTTTAATTTTAATATTACAGACAATATTCCACCTAAAATTTATTATCTGGCTTGTTATCCTATTGATAAAAATAGTTTTATTAACAATAAAAATAAAAAAATTATTATTCCGGCAAAATTAGTCGAAAACACCTATAAAATAGTTGGTTTTAACAAATTAGAGCTTTCCGGAAATATTGGTTTTGGGATTGAAACATACGATTATATAAACAACTCACGAAATAAATGTGGAGTAAATACTATAGAGTTGGCAATTAATAAAAAAACTATATTTGAATATCAAATAAATGAATTTGATTTTTCGGAAACAAGATATATTAATAGTCATATTGATTATGCAGAAAAAGAAATCTCAAATAGAAAGATACAAAAAACATATATTGAACCAAATAATAATTTAAGTACATACAGAAATATAATTAATAATGGAATTTTTAATTTTGAGAATAATAAAAATTACGAAATAGAAATTTCTGTTTACGATAGTTATAAAAACAAATCGACATTACAATTCGCTGCCATAGGAGTTACATCAAATTCTATTTCTAAAGATACTATTCTATTCGATTCTACTAAAACAATATCTTGGGATAAGGATTACACTTTTAAGAATGATGAGATACAAATTCATATTTCGAAATATTCGTTATATAATGATTTAGAATTCTGCTATTCAATTTCGAAACCATTAGTTGGAACATATTCATCACTACATCATATTCATAATATATATACTCCTCTTCACAAACCGATATCATTAAGTATTCATACAAACAATATTCCAGCGGAGTTAAAAGAAAAAGCCTTAATTGTACGAATCGATAAAGATGGCAAATTGCATCCAATTAAAGGAAATGCGATAAATAGTCATATTATCGGAATAACTAATAGTTTTGGCGATTATTCTGTTATGATAGATACTTTGGCTCCGAAAATATTGCCACTATTTAATTCGAATAAATTTACAAAAGAAAAAAAAATAAGTTTTAAAATAACCGACAATCTTTCCGGAATTAAAACATATAACGGATATATTGACAATAATTGGGTATTATTTGAATATGATAGGAAAAACAACTTATTATTTTTTACTTTTGATAAAGAAAAAATTAAGAAAAATATAAATCACGAGCTAGAAATATTTATTATCGATAATAAAAACAATATTGAAACTTATTATACAACTTTTTTCTGGTAAAGTAAAATTAATCAATTAATTAACAATCTAAAAATTCTAAATTATGAAACTAATTAGATACTCAACTTTTATTTTTATATTATTTTTCTTTTATAGTTGTTCAAACATAAAAAATAATAATCCGGAAATTACTAAAAATGAATTATATAATCATATTGAATTTTTGGCATCAGATTCGCTAAAAGGGAGATATCCGGGTACTGCCGAAAGCAATATTGCAGCACAATATATTGCAAACGAATTTAAAATGTGTGGATTAAAGTTATTACACGAGAATGGTTTACAGAATTTTTCTATTACCAGCAATATTAAATCCGGATTAAATAATCATTTTACAATATCGAATAAGCCATATATATTAAATCAGGATTATGTCCCATTATCCTTTTCTGCTAATATGTCGCTAAATTCTGAAGTAATATTTGCAGGATATGGATTTAATATAAATACTAAATCTATAATATGGAACGATTACTCTAACATCGATGTATCAGGAAAATGGGTTCTAATTTTACGTGGGGATCCTGAAATTGACAATACTGACTCTGAGTTTATTCCTTATTGCTCGGATAGAGGAAAAGTTCTCGAGGCAGAAGAACATAATGCTGCCGGGGTACTACTAGTTTCCGGACAAAAATTTGATCAAAAAGATAAACTTGAAAAGCTAAATTATCCACAAGGACAAGCAAATATTCCTGTTATACAAATTACAAGAGAACTTGCCAATGTTATATTATCGGAAAAGGCTAATACAATACAAGATTTAGAATCGAAATTAAACAAAGCTTTAACACCTTGCTCATTTAATACAAACATAAAATTAAATGCATCAAGCGATGTAGAATTACAAAAGACTTCGACTCAAAATGTTGTATCGAGCCTAATCTGCAATAATAAATCGGACGAATATATTGTTATTGGAGGTCATTACGATCATTTAGGTTTTGGAGGGCCACATACAGGTTCAAGAGTTCCTAATATACATGCTATACATTATGGTGCCGATGATAATGCATCGGGAATTGCTGCAATGTTAGAAATTGCTGAAAAATTATCGTCTATAAAAGACAGTTTAAATAAAAATTTTATTTTTATTGCTTTTGATGCTGAAGAAGAAGGCTTACTAGGATCAAAATATTTTATGTCAAATCCTATAATCCCAATAAAAAAGATTAAAGCAATGATAAATATTGATATGATTGGAAGATTAAAACCCGACTCATCGCTTCAAATAGGTGGTATAGGAACATCAATCAGAGGAAAAGACATAATACAATCGACAAATAATAAGCAAAGGTTTAATTTAGCATTATCGCCTGAAGGGCATGGACCATCAGACCATTCATCATTCTACTCTAAAGATATTCCTGTATTTTTCTTCTCAACAGGTGCACATATCGATTATCATACTCCGGGCGACAGTATAGGAAAAATTAATTTTGATGGTTTGTTAGATGTAACAAAATTTATTTGTGATGTAGCCATAAAAATATCGAACTTAGATTCGAACCTAGTATTTCAAGAATCGGGACCAAAAGCAGATTCCGAAAAACACAGAAATTTTAAAGTAACTCTAGGTATAATGCCCGACTTTTCTGGTTTCGAGAAAAAAGGACTCAAAGCAGAGGTTATTATTAAAGGCAAACCAGCATATAAAGCAGGAATGAAAAATGGAGATATTATTACAGCTCTTAATGGTAAATCGGTTAGCGACATATATGAATATATGGAAAGACTTTCGAAATTACATGTAGGACAAACAATTACTGTTGAAGTACTTAGAAATACTAAAAAGGAAGTTCTTATTGTTCAACTTTAAAATTAATTCTTTCTAAAATATTTAAAATATAATATGATTGTCCGCTTTTTTACATACACATTGCTAACTGAACTGAAAATCAATTATTTTACCCCAACCCTAAAGGGAGTAATTGATTTTCTTAACACCCTTTAGGGATGGGGCAATGAAGAAAATCAAACGGCAAGTTTTGTCAAAAAGCGGATATACAAAAAATATAATTATGAAAAACACACTTTTTTGGATTATTGCAATAATTATAACAATTGGAGCAGTCGTATTTCAGAAATTAACCGGACCAACTTACCCTGTAAAATATAATATTAGTCTTAATAATACTAATTATGATTTAAAATTCCTTCGAAGTCAGGGAGGAACCAAAGATTGCAAACTAATATTTCCAATAAAAGACTCTACTATTAGCGGAGAAATATATTATAGGCATTACCCAACAAATGAGAATTGGGATACCATAATATTACAATCGGAAAATGGTTTTCTTTCAGGATACTTACCAAATCAGCCTCCTGCCGGAAAGCTTGAATATTTTGTTTCGTTAAAAGATAATAATGCGAGTTATAAACTATTTTCAAATAATCCAATAAAAATTCGATTTAAAGGAGAAGTCCCAAATTTAGTGCTTATACCCCATATTCTTTTAATGTTTATTGCAATGCTATTATCAACCCTTGCCGGGATATATGCAGCATTCAATAATAAGAAACATAAAATATATAGTATAATTGCTTTTTCGAGTCTATTCGTTGGAGGCATGATTCTTGGACCAACAATACAACATTATGCATTTGGTCAGGCATGGACAGGAATACCTCTAGGTTGGGATTTGACAGATAATAAGACTCTATTTGCAATAATTACATGGATTATTGCTTTATCGGCTAATTATAAAAAAAATAAGCCTAAATTTACATTAGCAGCTGCAATAATCTTATTATTAATATATTCAATTCCCCACAGTATGTTTGGATCAGAATTAGATTATTCCAATGGGAAAATTATTAGTGGATATATTATAAATTACTTTTCTTTTTTGTAATCAATTATATTTCAAATTGTTTACAATAAACATCAAATTAAAAAGGCAGAAATTCTTGATTTCTGCCTTTTTAAAACTAAAATAATAACTTATTCTTATTCAGCTTCTACTTCTTCAACTTCTTCAACTTCTGTTGCTTGAACAGTAGTGTCGACTTCTGTTGCTTCTTTAACTTCTTCAACAGCTTCTGTTGCTTCTGTTGCTTTTTCTTGAACTTCTTCAACAGCGTCTTCTACTTTTTGTTTTGCATTTTGACAAGAGTAAAATGCTGTAAAACTAACTAATGCAAGAGCAACTAATAATACGTTTAATTTTTTCATTGTAATAATAGATTTAATTATAACTTTTAGGATTTTTAACAAAAATATAAAAATAATTAGAATATCAATGCTTTATGCTGTATTTTTTTTATTAATTATAATAAATAATAAAATATGCAGCAGTAAAATAATAATAAAGCCTTTTGAATAGTAATAATAATAAAGTAAATTTATTCATGCAGCAAAATTTAGTATTCATCGTCTTTAAATTAGAACATGAAAAAAATTACTAAAACAAGTAAAACATATAATAATATCCATCAAGATATTATTGATAAATGTAAAGCAGGTAACCGACAAGCACAATTTCAACTTTATAAGTTATATTATAAAGCAATGTTTAACACGAGTTTAAGAATAATAAACAATAGTGAGATTGCCGAGGATATTATGCAAGAATCGTTCTTAAAAGCATTTGAAAAAATTTCTACTTATAGCGAAAACGTAAGCTTTGGTGCTTGGTTAAAAAAAATTGTTATTAATAAATCGTTAGATGAATTAAAAAAACGAAAACTTGAAACAGATACAATAGACGAAAATTTATCGAATAAATTAACCGAACCAATAAATAACTTGGTTAATAATTACGAATCGGAAGTAGAACAATTAAAAAAAGCTATAAAATTATTACCGGAAGGATATAGAATAGTATTATCGTTAAAATTATTAGAAGGTTACGATCACGATGAAATTAGTCAAATACTTAATATAACAAGTTCAACATCGCGGTCGCAATTTACAAGAGCTAAACAAAAATTAGTTGAAATACTAAAACAAAATAATATTATAGTTGCTAATTGAAAATACAATTATTATTACACAAGAATTAAGCTATGAAAGATATAGATAAAATAATACACGAAAACAGAAAAGCATTCGATTCATATGAGCCAAGCGACGGTCATTTCGAAAGATTTGAATCATTGCTGAAAAACAAAAACAATATACATACATTTAAAATTCGCACATATAGGATATTGAGATTTGCTGCTGTTATATTATTGGCAATGGTATCGAGTTTATGGGTTTACGAACACACTTTTCAGAATAGTATTTCTTCGGGAATAGCATTACATGAAGTATCGAAAGAATATAAAGAAGTAGAATTCTATTACACTTCTCAAATTAATAATGACTTTGAAAAGATTAAAAATATTCATTTTACCGATAACACTCAAAAAACAATGCTACTTAATGAGCTTTCTGATATGGATACAATATACAAAAATCTAAAGTATGATTTGAAATCGAATCCGAATGACGAAAGAATTATAAATGCTATGATTGAGCATTACCAAACCAAAGTAGCTGTAATGAACCAAATACTAAATCAATTACAGAATATGTCGGAATATAATAAAGAAACAAACACTAAACAGGTTAACATATAAAATGCTTTAATAATAAAATAAAAATAGCATATATAAATAAATTAATATAACTACTATGAAAACGCAAATGTTAAAAAATTCAATAATCATTGTACTGGTAAATATCCTATTCTTTTCGAGTGCTTATTCTGCCGGGGACGAATATTCTAAGAAATTTCGTAAAGAATATAATGCTGATAAAAACACTCTACTTGTTATTGAAAATAAATACGGTGATGTAAATATTAACAACTGGGATAAAAACCAAGTATTAATAGATGTAACAATTACTGTTGACGAATCGAAAAAAGAAAAAGCTATAGAATTACTTAAATACATAAATGTAAATTTCAGCAACAAAGGAAACACTATTAAAGCAATTACAGATATTGATGAGAAATTTTTTAAAGGGTCGGTATTCTCGTTTAGAGATAACACAAATGAATTTAGTATAGATTACGATGTTAAAGTTCCGACTGATATAAACCTTGACTTAACGAATAAATATGGAACTGCTTTTATTAATGAAATTTCGGGGCACTCTAATATAAAAATTAAGTATGGGAAACTTCGAGCCAACAAATTACTTCGTGGAAACACTAAACCTCTAAACGAAATATATTTAGCATACTCAAAAGGATATATTGAAGAATGCGATTGGGTAAAACTAACTATTAAATACTCTAAAATTGAAATTGAAAAAAGCTCTGCATTAATTGCTGTTACAAGTTACTCTAAAATGTACTTTAATGAATTAAGTACATTAGCATGCGAATCGAAATACGACAAATACGAGATTGGGAATATTAATAATTTTATTGGTACAAGTGCTTATACCGATTTAAAATTCGAAAAAATTAATAAGAAACTCGAACTTGAAACAAGATACGGAGGATGTAAGGTAGAAAAAATTCCTGCAAGTTTCGAGAAAATTAAAATCGATAATAAATATGGAAGCATAAGGTTAAATATTGAAGAAAATGCCTCGTATAAACTAAACGGAGAAGCAAAATATGGCAATATTGATTATCCTAATACAGGTAAAATAAGCAGAATTCAAGATAATACCGAAACTGAAATCTCAGGAATTATAGGGAAAAACAGAGATACACAATCGACTGTTAAGATTTACACAAAATATGGAAGTGTTAAATTATAGATAATATAAAAGTTGATTTTCTAAATAACACACTTTTTAGGATAGGGTAATAAAGAAACAAAACTCTTAGAATATTCTAAGAGTTTTGTTTCTTATATTTCTATTTTTCAAATTTAAAAGCTTTCATCATTTTATCGAATACGGCAGTATTTTCGTAAATACCAATAAACTCTTTTGCTCCCGGTCCATATGCAAAAACAGGAACCATAACAGCTGTATGATAATCGCTGGTAAAAGCACCTTCGACAATACCTTTTTTAATATCGCCACCGTTTAAAGACAAACCTCCACATTCGTGATCGGCAGTAATAATTACAAGAGTATGTTTATCCTTTTTTGCAAAATCTAAAGCTTTTCCGATTGCTTTATCAAAATCTATCATTTCCGACACGATATAATCTACATCGTTATCATGTCCTCCCCAATCGATTTGAGAACCTTCAACCATTAAGAAAAAACCATTTTTACGATTTTTTAGAAAATTTATTGCTTTTTCGGTAGCATCTGGTAACATGTCGCCTCTACCCTCAGAATATTTAGGATTATGCTCTTCGGCAGTAAATACAGCTATATTATTACTATTTGCAAGCATACTGTCGAGATTATTAAAAACATCATAATTGCGCTTAATAAGCGAATCTACTAAGTTTAAACTATCGCTTCTTTGGGCAAATGATTTTCTTCCACCTCCTATAAAAATATCTATATCGGTATTTAGAAAATCTAAAGCAAGTCTCTCATAATCTGACCGCTTGTAATAATGCGAAATAAACGATGCAGGAGTAGCATGAACAATAGAACTTGTTGCAACTAAACCTGTAGCATGATTATTATCTTCGGCATATTCTAAAATTGTTTTTAAGGCCTTTTTCGATGAATCAACAGCGATATAACCATTTTTTGTTTTCTTTCCGGTTGACAATGCAGTTCCTCCGGCTCCTGAATCGGTAATATAATTATTAATAGAATATGTCTTAGAAAAACCAATATACTTAAATCGTTCTATATTTAGAGTATCTAAAGAAACTGTCATTGCAGAATAAACCTGCGATACTCCCATTCCGTCTCCGATAAGCAGAATTACATTTTTTATCTCATTATCTTCTAATTTATCCGATTTATTTGTTTTATCTATACTACAAGAACTAATAATAAGTATAAAAGCAAATACTATTGCTATTTCAATCTTTTTCATGATATTATATTTTTGTAATTAAAAATGTGTTGTATTAATATCTCAATTATTTTATTGCTCACTCTTATATATGATTCTATAAATTTAAAAAAGTTTAAGCTTAAGCTTAAGTACTATCTTAAATTAAAAATTACTTAATAGCAATACTAACATCTAAAAATAGCAATTCAGTATCTTTTTGTTTTCCTTTTAAGCACCATTCTTGAGGAATAATATTCCAATCAGAAATTATTTCGGGATGTATGGTATCATTTTTCTCTAAATATTGCATTATATAATATCTTAAATCTCTATTTGTAGAGCTAACAATACGTTTTGAGAGTTCATCTTTTGGAATTCCTGCTCCAAATACTAAATGTCCTCCTCCTCCATTTCCTCTATAACTATTTATTGCTACATTATAATTTTTATCGAGCATAAATTTCTCGTCATTTGATAATGAAATTATTTTCACTCTTTCTCCATAAGGTTTAGAAACATCGACAGTATATTTTATTCCGGCAGCAGCATCGAAATTAAAATAATTTGATGCTAATTGATATGATTTATATTTTTCAGAAAATACAATCTCTCCATTTTTATCTTTTTTGAAGTTTAATAGATTATCATTTTCATCTTTCATTCGATTAAACCACAGATTATAGGAATACTCAAGGTATTTATTTATCTCATTTCCACTTAATTTCATAGTGTAAAGAAAATTCTCGAACTTATATAGTTTAAACATATCGTTAACGTATATTGTTCCTTTATTTAACGAAGTATTAAAACTTAATGGAGCAGTAAATGATATTTGAGCTTTTGATTTATTAAGTTGCACTTTATGTACTAAATCGACAAAAGTTGATGGGCCGAACAGTGCATCTTTCGAAAAAATAGTATCTGCTAAATAAGTAATTGGTTTATTTACAAATTCTTTAATTTTTTTATAATCGCTTTCAAACTTTTTATTAAAATCTTTTGATTCGTTATAATTTCTTATTTCAACAATTTCTCCTTTGAATTTGCAAGATAATTTATTTGCTTTATCTCTATTAACAATAACATTAACAGTAGCAACCTCTTTAGCTGCATTTTGCGGGCCCAAAACCAATACTGTGTCGCCAAAATTATTTACAATCTTCTTGTTCCATGTTTTATGATCGTGCCCAACAAAAACAACATCAAAACCTTTAATTCTTTTAGCTACCAACACAGAAGCATTTTGGTTTTTATAGGTATTCTCGTCCTGATTTGCATAAGTATAATCGAAACCTGCATGAAACAATCCTATTAAAATATCGGGATTTTCTTCAGTTGAAATTTTCGACACCCATTTCTCTGCACTCTCAATCATATCGTCGAAAGCTATTCCTTTCCAAAGATTTTCGGGTAACCAACTTGGTATTCCCGGAGTTATTAAACCTATAATAGCAATCTTAACTCCATCTTTTTTTATTATTGTATATGGTTTGAAATATGGTTGATTATTCTTTTTAGATATTGCATTTGCGGCCATCCAAGGAAAATTAAATTCTTTTACAAGTTTATCGTAAACTACATGACCGGCTTCTATATCGTGGTTTCCTATTGTTGCAGCATCGTAATGCATATAATTCATCATCTTTGAACATATATGTTCCTGATTATCGATATTAATATTTGAATAATATACACTTGGTTGGCCTTGTAAAATATCTCCATTATCGAGCAAGATAACATTCTCGTTCTTCTCTCTCTCTTCTGTAACATATTGATATATATTCGAGAGTGATGTTTCCTTTTCTCTATTCTCGATAAAATCGTATGAAAATACAGAGCCATGAATATCGCTTGTTTCAATAATCTTAATTAAGGTTTCTTCTTGCTGCTTATTATTACAAGCTATAATAGATAAGAAAATAAATGCTACTATTATCTGCAAAAATCTTGTTCTATAATTTTTCGAATATTTCATTGGTATAACAATTGATATTTTTATTATAATATATACTAAATAAAAGAGTTACTTGCTTCTTCTAAATAAATAATATAATTTTCTATTATATGACAATTCTATTGTTTCAGTAAATAGCAACTTCTTTTGTATATGCTAAAATAATTAGAATAATACTTCTATTAAAATAGGTCAATAGAAATATTTTGAATAAATGCAGTATAGTTTACCTCATCTTTTAATCTTGCTTGCGAGAGTATAATAATTACCGATTTTTCTTCTCCAACATTATTGGTAATATCAATTTCTTTTCTTTCGCCAATTATTTTCTCAGCATCAGAATTGATAAATGATTTTATGAATTCGTCTTCGTAATTATCCTTTGGGAAAAGTTTTTTAATATTTCTACCTAAAACAATACTTCTCTTCATGCCCCACAATTCTTCGGCGGCCATATTAAAAAATCTTATAATACCATCTTGGTCGATAGTAACAATAGCATCAGAAGCACCTTCGAGCATTTTCTCTGTTTTTATTTTTCCTTTTTCAATTTCTTCGAATTGTTTTTTTAATTCCCTTTTTACTTTTTCTAATTCTAATTTTAGATTTTCTCTTGATTTTTGTAATTCTTTTTCCTTCTCTTTCAGTAATTTTGTTTGCTCTATGGTTTCCAACTCCATATGCCTTTCTTTTGTAATATCATTTCCGATATAAATAATCTTTGCAATATCGTTATACATATCCCTAACAGGAGATAATGATACTCTTACCCAAGCATCTTTATTATCGTTTGTTTTTTGATGAATATTTCCTTCCCATGTCTCTCCATTACTAACTTTTTCCCAAATTTCTCTAAACTTATTCAGTTCTTTTCTCGCAATAAAATCAAAAATTGTTTTCTCTTTTAATTCTATTAATGAGTAACCCGTAATATTTACAAATCTTTGATTACATTCTAATACATCCCCGGAAGGAAGAAATTCTCCTTTAATAATAGCTATATTAAGAGCTTTAATTTGACTTTGAAAATCTAAGCTTTGTTTTTTCTTTTCTGTAGTATCAATGGCAAGAAACAATATCTTATCTATAGTACCATCATCTTTTTTCATGGGAGTATATGTCGACATTGTCCACAAATCTCGACCTTGTTTTGTAATATGTTTCAAATCGCCTTCGAAATGTTTTCCTCCATTTGTTAAACTATTCCATAATGAATTAAACCAATCCTTATCTTTTTCTGCAATAAATTTAGAAATATGCTTTCCTTCTACATCACTATTTTTTTCGTAACCTAATTTTTTAACAAATTTAGTATTTGCATATATCAAATTCCCTTTAGGAGTATATTCTGCTCTAATTAGTGTATGATTTACAGAATTTGTAAATGTAACAAACTCCATACTTTGGCGGGCGGCTTCTTCTTGAGTGGCTTGAAGTTCTTCCATATTCTGTCGCATTTCTTCTTCTTGCGACGATAACATTTCGGCTTGTTCTTGCGACTCTTTAAGTAATTTTGCTGTTTGTGAATTAGTTTTCACATTTGAAATTGTTGTAGCAATACTTTCTGCAACTTTTTCTACAAATTCTATAATATCCTTATCTATTTCATTTAAAGCTCCTATTTCAATTACACCATGTATTTCTTCATTTACTTTTAAAGGAATAATTAAAATACATTTTGGAACAGCTTTACCTAAACCTGAGGTAATATTAACAAATGTATCGGGAACATCTGTCATAAAAATTGTATTCTTCTCTAAAACACAAGTACCTAATAATCCCTCATCAATTGGTATTTTATTATCGACATATTTCCTTCGCTCGTATGCATATTGAGCTGTCATCTCAAGAAATATGTCGTTTTTATCTTCATTATTTATAATAAAAAAAGCACCTTGATTTGCTTCAATATATTTTACCAGATTAGAAATTAAATTGTATGATAAATCTTCAATATTATCAATATCGTTTCTTAAAATCTCGCCAAACTTAGATAATCCTTCAGACACCCAGTGTCTTTGTTCATCTTCTTTTCGACGCTTTTTATCTTCATCGATATTCTTTATTAAATAATCTCTAAGGTTTAATACCGAATGTCCTAAGACATCGTTTTCATCTGCAACTTCATATTTTGCATCCATATCTCCATGACGAATTTTTTCGATAAAACGGAAAATTCGCTGAGCATTTTTAAATTCGCTTTTTATTGACTTATTTAATTCTTTAACTTTATTAGCATATTTCGAGCTAATTACATAAGCTATAATGGCAATTAGTAAAGGGGAAATATTAATTATATAATATGGAGGTATTGTTTTATGCTTTTCAATTATTTCGTAAAAACTAATTCCTTCAACAAAATATTCAAGCATTATTGCAACAAATATAATTAGTATACCAAATAATACACCTTGTATTGTATATTTAAATACAATATCTTGATTATTTATATTATTATTTTTCATATTTTTTTAAACTAAAAAATTAATTTAATTACTATTTTATAAATATCATAAAATTTTAGTAAAATAAAAAGAAATACCAATATTATATAATTAAACTGAATATCAAAACAAATTCGAATAAAACATAAGCACCTACCTAGCACCTACTTATTATATTACTATTTTTCTGATATTATCAGCAATTTCATCTAAACTTAATATATTATCGGCAGCATTCAATTTTATTGCTTCTTTAGGCATTCCGAATACAACACATGATTTTTCGTCTTGGGCAATAGTTTTTGCACCGGTATTGTGTAGTTCTTTTAATCCACGAGCTCCATCATCGCCCATTCCGGTTAAAATAACACCTATGGCATTTCTCCCTGCATATTTTGCAGCCGAACGAAATAAGACATCAACAGAAGGTCTATGACGATTAACTAATTGTCCACTTTTTACTTGAATATAATACTCATTTCCTCTATTTTTCAATAGAATATGAAAATTTCCCGGGGCAATTAACACTTGTCCTCTATGCACAACATCACCATCTTCGGCTTCTTTTACATTTAAATTACATATTTCGTTTAACCGCATAGCAAAAGAATAAGTAAATTTTTCGGGCATATGTTGCACTATTACAATTCCGGGAGAGTTATCAGGCATTTTCTTTAAAATATTCTCAATTGCTTCTGTTCCACCGGTTGAAGCCCCAATTACAATTACCTTATCTGTTTTTGTTATTAATTTTGGTTTTGTAGGTAAAGATAATATTTCATCGGCAGAATATTTTGGTTGTACAATAAAAGATGAATTCATTGTAATTTGCTTTTTCAATTTTGAAATACTTGCTGCCTTAATTACATCGCAAATTTGAATTTTTGAGTCGTTAAAAAATTGTTTATTTAACATTTGTGGTTTCTTAATAACTTCAACTGCACCAAGTTTTATAGCTTGCATTCCTGTGGATGTTGCTTTATCGGTAAGGCTCGATATAATTACAACAGGGATTGGATGCTGATGCATAATTTTTTGTAAAAATACCAATCCGTTCATTCTTGGCATTTCTATATCGAGAGTAATAACATCGGGAACTTCATTTTTTATTTTTTTAGCAGCAACAAATGGATCAGATGCTGTTGCCATAACCTCTAATCCCGGGTCGGAATTTATTATCTCAGACAAACTTTGTCGGACTAATGCTGAATCATCAACTATTAAGACTTTTATTTTTTTCATTTAATAATATATAATTATTCTTACAAGTTAATAAACCCGCATTATTCATAATTTTTTTTAATCATGAATTATATACGGTAATCCCGATTTAGTAAAACTTAATTTTAGTTATCCAAAATTTCGGCTAAACTTAATCGTTATTCTTGAAAGCACTAATTCATAGAATTTTGGGGTTTAAATTAGTTTTTAAAAATCTTTGTTTTACTTCTCCTGTTTGAGTATTAAAAATAATTTTTCTACCTAATTTCCCTCCAACACTAGAACTAATAACCTGTATTTTTATTTCTTTTAATACTTCTTTTGCAATTAATAATATTTCTTTTTCCAATCTGAAAATATGAATTTTCTACATCAAGAACTTCTCCTCCACCAAACACTTTTGCTTTAAGATCTTTTCTTTTGCTTCCAAAACCTAACATTTTTTATACAATTTTTCTATAGCAATATTCCCATATTTAGGAGAAGCCAAACCATTTCCGTTCCAATATGGTAACATATAATAACACATCCTACCTATGTGCAAGTTATTATCCCAAATACATACTGCAATACATGAACCCAATATTGTTTTTATAAAATATGGTTTATTACTAGCATATAAAACAGCAGGATATAAATAATATGCTCCAAAATTTTCCACTTATTTTTCTATTTCGAAAGTTTAAATAATTAAAAAACTTGTTCTTCATCATTATTAAAATCGTTTTCGAAAAACAATTCGTTTCCGTCTGAAGCAAATCCTTCTATATCTGATTTTCCTTCCGGGATATAAACAGTAAAACAAGAACCTTTATTTATCTGAGTTTTTATATCTATCGACCCATTTAATAAATCGATTAATGCTTTATTTATAGATAAGCCTAATCCATGTCCTCTATTTATAGAATTTATTCCAGAATCGAGACGTTTGAATCTATCGAAAATAATTTCTCGATTTTCATCGGATATTCCAATACCATAATCTTTAACCGATAATTCAATTCCTTGATTTTTTTGTGCAATTTCAATATCTATTTCACTATTCTCCTTACTATATTTAACCGCATTACTTAATAAATTTGAAATAATCAGTTTTATTTTCTCGGCATCTGTTTTAAAGAAGAATTCTTTTTCATCATTATCGGTTTCTAGATTAAAATTAATTTTAATATTTTTCTTTTTACAATTACATTTAAACAAATCGATAACACTTTCTGTTAGTTGTTTAATATTAACAGAAAGTATTTCGGGAAATATCTCTCCGGCTTCAATCTTGGCAGCGACAAATATATTTCTAAGTTGAAAATCGAGAATAAAAGCTTCGGAATAAATCATAGATACCATTGAAATAACTTTTTTCCAATTTTCTTTTTTCACAGATAAAATATTCTTCGACAAAGCTAAAATCGACGAAAATGGATTAATAATCTCGTTTGTGATATTAGATATAAAATGGCTTTTCATCGCTTCTGATTCTTCAAGTTTTTTATTAACTTTCTTAAGTTCTTCATTCAAAGCCGATACTTCTTTTAAAGCTTTTCTATTCTGACTGAATCTTACTTTCAATTCATCAATCAATTCATTATCTGACAAATGACTCATATTTTTAAATATTAATTAATTTTTCTAAATATAGTTAATTTTATCTGCACAAGAGGTAAATTCATACTCATTATCGATTCTGAATGCCCAAATAAAAAGGTATCCTCCAACTTTCAATTTCTTACATAATTTTAAAATTACTTCTTTTTGAACATCTCTATTAAAATATATCAATACATTTCTACAAAAAATAACATCGAAATCGTTACCAACATTATAATATCATTTTAAACAAAAAGAGCCTGAAAGAAAAAACTTTCTAGACTCTTTTACTTAATAAAAATTAATTACTCAAATTTACTATATCGCAAAGAGCAACTAAAATAAATATACAGCTGTAAGAGTCATCTTTACATTATCAACATTTTTGGTATTTTCTATCAGTGCCTTATTCAAATAATTAATATCACCGTAAGCTGCATTAGTATATTCCAGCTCGGTAGATAATTGTAAATTTTTAGTTTTATAAGCTATGAATGGAGAAACACGATACAAATAATCGATATCGGCACCACGAGCGTATATATAATTTGCAATAACATCTTTATTTGTTCCCAAATTTTTTGAATATCCTGCAAATATTCCAACTTTTAAATCTTTTCCATAACAAGCATTTGCCCAATAAAATAAATGGTTGTACGGAGTATATTCTTTTCTCCCGGTTGCTGCATCAATCGAAGAAACAGCATATCCTCCTAATAATAGATGCTCAGTCATATTTTGACCATACATTACTGCTGTTTTAAAATTAAATTTCGAGATATTAATTTTCATATTTGTAGAAACAGCAAATGAAGGAATTTTCTCATTGCTAACATATTTATTCCCACCGGAAAGAGTATATGTTTCGGGTTGTAATATTTTATAGTTTCCGGCTATACCAAAACTAATATTTTCTGAAGAATAATGTAATTGCAAATTCATATCAGGAATACCTGAATTTTTCAAATACTCTTCGCTTTTGCCATTTGGACCAAGATTTGCGTAATCGCTTTGATAAACAATGGCAGCAATAAGATTTAAACTATTATTTAATTTATAAGTTAAACGTAATTGTGGGCTTCGGTTAAAAACATGAAATGGAGCACCTGTATTTAACGACATTACCGTAGGAAATGAATTTGTAAAAAACAATGGATGCCAGTATCTTCCAAGCAACAATTCTGTTCTCTCCCAGTTTAATTTCATAATAGCATGACGCAGACGTATTCCTGTAACCGAAGATAATCCTGTAAAATCGGCTTCGATATATGCCGATGATTTTGCATTAAAAATAGTAGGTCCCGAGATTTTACTTCTTAAGCGAGAAGAAAAAGCTAACATATTAATTTTGCTCTGATTGTTAATATCATGACCATTAGCATCGAAATCAACATTTGCCGGATATAAAGTAAATAAACCTTCAAGAGCTTCGACATTTTCGCGTGATTGATACCAGAAATCTGATCTAATAAAGCCGGAAAAATCGGCTGTAATAATTTTCTCTTCCTTTTCTTGCGAAAAAACAAAATACGGAATAAACACTAAAATGATTAAAAATTTTCTTTTCATATTTTCTTTAATTATTTATTAACAACTTAGCAATCTTAATAAAATTAACAATTGTTGTCAAATATTAATTTTATGTTAGATGTTTAACAATTAAGTCCACTCCCAAAACTCTGTTTTTAAAAATGCATATAAATCCATTAAAATTATATTTCTGATTAATCAATGTCTTACATTTTGTAAAAATTCTGTTAATCCTGTTAATTTTATCTAAAAACACTTTTCGGAGAGGACTCACAATTTTGTTTTTGAATATATTTCATTTTAACTTCTCCTGTTTGTGTATTAAATTGCATTTTTCTTCCTAGTTCGCCTCCAACACTTTTAGCTACAATAGGAATTTTTTCATCTTTAAGAAGCTCAATTGCAATTTTAATATTTCTTGTCCCGATATTAAATAAATCGGTTTTTGTTTCAATTACTGCTCCTCCTCCAAAAACTTTAGCAATTAAATTATATCTGTAACAACCGAGATTAATCATTTCATTTAATAATTTTTCAATAGCAATATTCCCATATTTTGGCGATGCAAGACCTTGCCCATTCCACAAAGGAAGCATAAAATGATTAATGCCACCAATTTTTAAAGTTTTATCCCATAAACATACTGCAACACACGAACCTAAAAGCGTATTAACCAAAAAAGGTTTTTTATCGACAAATAAAGAAGCCGGATAAAGAAAATGAGTATTTGTATTTGTATTCATTTATTGAGATTAGTTTAAAAAACTGCAAAGTTAAAAGTTTATAAAGATATATATATGATTACAAGCGAATTATTGTTATGGCTTAAGTTCTAAACTGTTATCATAATTAAAATTTATTGATAATAGTTTTTTATCACTTTTAAATTTGTATATATCTAATACACTTAAAATAAGTTTATTAATATCAACATTCATTATTTCAGGTTCTGCTTCGCCTGCCTCTATTTTTGCTGCTGCAAAAATGTTTTTTAATTGAAAATCAAGGTCGAAAGCTTCCGAATAAATAAATTCAGCCATAATTTTTATTTTGCTGTAATCTTCTTCTTTAACAGATATAATATTTTTCGAAAGCCCAAGAATTGATGAAAAAGGATTTACAATTTCATTAGTTATATTTGAAATAAAGTTTGATTTAAAAGATGCAGATTCTTTTAATTTTTTATTTGTTTTTTCAAGATTCTTAGAAATTTCATTATTTTTCATTATTTCTTTTTCTAATTCGTTAATTAATTCATTTTTAGTTAGTGTTTGCACGAAAACGCCCATATTGTTATTTCGACTGAAAGGAGAAATATCATAACATAGTGTATATAAATTGAATGAGATTTCTCACTATTCCCGATTTTCGGGACAGGCTGTTCGAAATGACAGCATAACTAAAATTTTATGGGGTTTTCGTGCAGGCACTAGTTAAATCTTTCATTATAATAATTTTATATTTTCTTAAAAATAGTGGGTTGTATTTGTTTTAAAGGAACATTCATGTTAGTTATTGATTCGGAATGTCCGAGAAAAAAATATCCATCTTTTTTTAAATTGAGACATAATTTATTTATTACGTTTTCTTGCGTTTCGTGGTCAAAATAAATAAGTGTATTTCTGCAAAAAATACAGTCAAATTTTTCATTTACATTATAGTTATTATCCATAAAGTTTAATCGGTTGAATTTAACTTTTTGTCTAATATCTTTTATTATTCGTACTTTTTTTTGACTTTTGTCTTTACTTTTTAAGAAATATTTTTTTTTTAGATTTAAAGGAATTAAGCTAACTCTATCTTCTTTGTAAATAGCAGATGCTGATTTATTTAGCACTTTTGTAGAAATATCGGTAGCATAAATTGAATAGAGAAAATTTATATTATTCTGTGCAAATTCATTTAATATTATAGCCATTGAATAAGGCTCTTCTCCACTTGAACAACCTGCACTCCATATTTTAAATGTGTTGTGTGAAAAGTTGTTGTTTGTATAATTTTTAAGAATGTTATTTGACAAAAATTCGAAGTGTACAGGTTCTCTAAAAAAGTCAGTCTTGTTGGTTGATACAACATCAATCATATTAAAAACTTCATTTTTTTGACCTTCAGCACTAAATAAATAATCGCAATACTGTGAAAAAGATGTGAAATTTAATTCTTTAAGCCGTTTTTGCAATCGGCTTTGTAACATTATTCTTTTTACCTTAGGCATTTTAATGCCAAAATTGGTAGTGATAAATTTACTTAACCTATTAAAATCACTGTTTGAAAGTTTTATTTTATAATATTGATTTATTTCTGAATTTGGCATGTTGTTGTTTTAATATTAAATTCAAACCGTTGAAAATAAAGCGATTATCAGTTCTAAGCTGTTAATCACTTTTATTTTACAATTTACGGATTGTAAATTCGTAAGAGACGGTATAATATTTAACGGAGTGAACCCCTGCTGTTCGGGATTTGCAATCCCGAACTAACAAGATGTATGTAATACTTTCGGATTACAAATCCGAAAGAGCAGTCAAATTTGTGTCATCTGCGTTCTATTATTAAAATTTTTCAAACTCATCATCTTTTTTGTCATCTTTATACATATTAAGGTGTACTCCTTTATTAAGATTTTCATTATGAGTATTATGAGCAATGTTAATATGTTGTGTTTTTTTTGTTTTTTTCTTTGCAGCCGTTCTTATTTTATTATTATCATTATTCACTTTAAAGAAAGAAACAACATCAACAAGTTGCTGAGCTTGACTTGATAATTCTTCAGAGCCTGTAGCAATTTCTTCTGAAGCGGCTGCATTTTGTTGAACCACTTGATTAAGTTGCTGAATTGCATTGTTAATTTGGTCGGCACCTGAGTTTTGTTCAATACTTGCAGCAGTAATTTCTTGAACAAGTTTTGCTGTTTTGTCAACTTCAGGAATGATTTTTTTCATCAGATTTCCTGATTTTTCTGTAACAGCAAGGCTTGATTTTGATAAGACATCAATTTCTTGAGCAGCAGTTTTACTTCTTTCTGCAAGTTTACGCACTTCTGAAGCTACAACTGCAAATCCCTTGCCGTATTCGCCTGCTCTGGCTGCTTCAACAGCTGCATTTAATGCTAAAATATTGGTTTGAAATGCTATTTCATCAATTATTGAAATTTTTTCAGCTATTTCTCGTATTGATATTAAACTTTCTTCAAAAGCTTTGTTTACATTAATTATTTCTTGTGAACCTGAATTGGCAATTTTTTCTGTTTGTTGGGCATTGTCAGTATTTTGTTGAATATTTGCAGCCATTTCTTCCATTGACGATGACACTTCTTCTGTTGATGATGCTTGTTCTGATGCACCTTGAGACATTTCTTGTGAAGTTGAGCTCATTTGTTCGCTTGCAGCAAGTATGTTCTCTGAGCCTTCCTTAATATCATTTATCATTTCTCTTAATTTGAGAATAATATTATTGAATGCATTGGCTACCATACCAATTTCATCTTTTTGTTTTAATAAGTCATCTTCAATTTCTGCGGTTAAATCTCCTTCGGCAAGTTTATTTGCAAATGCTACACTTTTTTGTATTCCTGTTGTAATTGATTTGGTAATAATATAAGCTATTAAGAAACCAAAAACAATTCCCAATAAAATAAAAGTTATAATCATGAAATTCGCACTTTTCTGTTCTTGTTTTATTAAGGTTTCATTATATTTTTTTATATTTTCTGTTGTTTTTACCATATTTTGAGCAGAAGTTTCCATTTTATTGGCTTCTTGTTTTTGCAAAACTATTGCAGCTGATAAATTCTTCACGATGTTTTTGTAGTTGCCAACAGAGCTATATATTTCTTCTAATTGTTTAAGGTCTTCTTTTAGTTTTACTTGTGATTTTACTTTGTCTATTTTTTTAAGTAAAGCATCTAAATCTTCAATTATCTCATCGCCTTGTTTTTTATCCTGATTATTTATAAATTCTTTTGACTTAATGCGAATCTCCGTAAATGCTTCAGATATATTATTAACTTGATTATTAACAATATTATATTTTATTGCTAAGTCAGACGCACCATTGTTTTTTAATTCACTAAGCATTTGCTCATTTAAAGAAGCTCTCAATAGTCGAATTTTTTTTATACTTATTTGCTTTTCTTCAACACTTTTTTCTACATTAGTAGCGAAATCTTCTTTGTAAATTTTAAGATACTTAAAAAAAGTATCGTAAAATTTTTTCCCTTTATCTTTTATTTCTTCAAGGTCTTTAAGTTCATCTTGATCTTTTGTGTTAGCTTTCAAATCTTCGATTTTTTTAAAAACGTTTTCCATAATAGAAACGCCATCTTTTATTAAGGCTTCATCATGTCTGAGCATGAAGTTTTTTTCTATGATTCTAACATTTAAGAAACTTTCATTAAAAAAAACAGCATCCAAAGTTCTTTCATTGCTTTTTTTTATGTTTGTTATTCTATAGATTCCAATAATGCCTATAGTAGCACTAATAATGATTACAACAGCAAATCCTATAGCTAATTTAGTTTTAATTTTTAAATTTTTCCAATTCATTTTTTCTAAATTTTAAATTAATAATAAGTAAGTCTAAATTTTATTTTTTGTTTTCTGATTTGTTTACTTTTGTATCTGTTTGTTTTGATACAATATCTTTAATATTAATAAGCTCAGTTGTTGAGAATACTTTATCAATATTAAGCAGGATTATAAATTTGTCGTCGTTTTTAATCATACCTTTAATGAACTCAGATTGGAATTTACTTCCTATGCCGGGAGGTGGTAGAATATCCTTTTTTTCAACTTCAATAACAGAGTGAACAGAATCAACCAAAGCACCAATTTGAACAATATTATTATCAATATTTGTTTCCATAACAATAATACAGGTGTTAATAGTAAATTCAGTAGCTTGCATTCCGAATTTTATTCGAGTATCGATAACCGGTAAAACATTGCCACGAAGATTAATAACACCTATTATGTAATCAGGTGTTTTGGGGACTTTCGTGATTTTTACCATTTCTTGAATTCCAAGAACTTTACCAACATTAGTGGAAAAAAGTTCGTTGCCAATTTGAAAAACAAGATAAGAATCTAAATCAGTCATGGTTTTAGCAGTTGTAGTTTTTTCATCCATAATTTTAATTTTTTAAGTTATTATAATTTGAAAATCGAGAAATTATTTTAGACGTATCAAGAACAAGGGCAACTGTACCATCACCTAGTATTGAAGAACCTGATATAATTTCATTATCTTTAAAAAAAGATCCAAGTGATTTTAAAACTGCTTGATACTTACCAATAACATTATCAACAACTAAACCAATATTTCTTTCCTTATATTTAACAATAATAAGTTGCTCTGTTTTTAAAGTTGTTTCGGGAAAGTCGAACTCTTCTCTTAAATAATAAAAAGGAAATTGAGTATTCTCAATAGTAACAATATTATTAAATGTATTAATTAGTTTGGTGTGTTCAACTGCATAGATTTTTTCTATTGAAGATATAGGAATAATAAATGGAGTATCTTCAATTTTTGTTAATAAACCATCAATTATTGATAATGTTAGAGGTAACTTTATTGTAATTGTAGTTCCTTTACCAATCGTAGATTCAATATCCACTTCTCCGCGTATGTCGGTTATTTTTTGTTTAACAACATCCATTCCCACACCTCTTCCGGAAATGTCTGTAACAGCTTGTGAAGTGGTAAATCCTGATTTAAAAATAAGATTTAATATTTCTTGATTATTGAGATTGTTATTTTTATCGATAAAACCTTTGGCAATTGCAGACTGTTTAATTTTATTAATATCAATGCCGGCACCATCATCAATAACTTGAATAAAAATATTTGTTCCTGAATAGAAAGCTTTTAAAGTTATTGTGCCTTGTTTCGGTTTGCCCGCTTTAATTCTTGTCTCAGCGTCTTCAATGCCATGGTCAATGCTGTTTCGCATAATGTGCATTAAAGGTTCGGTTAAACCTTCTAATATATTTTTATCTAATTCGGTGTCAGTACCTTCGGTTTTTAATATTATATCTTTTTTAAGTTTATTAGACAATTCACGAACTAAACGATAAAATTGAGTTATTGAAGTCTCCAAGGGTATTAGTCTAATACTGAAAATGTCATCACGTAAATCACGGGAAATTTTTTCTATTTCTTCGGTAATTGCTTCTAATTCAGTGTTTTTGTTTTGATTTGCAAATAAGCTTAAGTGTGCTTGAATAGTAATTAGTTCGCTTACACGATTTATTAACGAATCTAATTTCTCGGAAGCTACTCTAATACTTGAAATATTATTTTTCTTTTTTTGAGCTATTTTACTACCTGATGGACTTATATCGAGCTTCTCTACTTTCTTATTTTCGATATTTGCAGTAAGTTTTTTTATTTCTTCGAAACCTATATCATCTTTTTTAATAGATAACTTTGTTATTTTATCGATAATATCGGGAAATAGAAAAATATTAAACTCTCCTATTTCATTAACTTCTAATTTACATTGATCTTCAACGAAGATAAACACATCTGTTATTGCATTTTTGTCTTCTTCGGTAGTAATTATTACTTCCCAATAGGTATAACATTTTGTTACTTCTATTGTTTCAATTTCAGGTATTTTATCTATATGAGCAAATATTTTACATTCTCCTATAAATTGCAACTCGTCGAGTAGAAACAAAGGATTTGTTCCATCGCTAAATATATCATTATTGGGTTCGAAATATAAATAAAACGATTTTAAATTCTTTTTAATAATTTTGTTATCCTGAACTAAGACATTTGCTTTATTTCCGTTTTCATAATTTTCAGTAATATTATTTACTTTATTTATAATACTATTGTATATGTTTTCTATTTCATCGGTATTATTTTTATTGTCGTCGAGAAGGTCTTTTAATAAATCAACCGATTCTAATGTTATATCTAAAAGAGTTTTTGTAATCTCAATTTTTTTATTTCGAACAAGGTCATATACATTTTCGAGATGATGTGTAAACTCGCTTAATTTTTCGAAACCAAACATAGCTCCACCTCCCTTTAGGGTGTGCATTGCTCTAAATATTCTTTCAATTAATTCTATATCATCAGTATTATTTTCGAGCAATAAAAGAGCATCTTCCAAATCTTTGATATTATCTGTAGCTTCTTCTATAAATTTATCTTTAAATTTATCT
>CAZDCZ010000025.1:30505-35809 GCA_964504155.1 uncultured Bacteroidales bacterium
TAAATTTATCTTTAAATTTATCTATCATCTTAATACTTTTTTAAGTGCAGCGATTAATTTTGCTGGAACAAATGGTTTTATAATCCAACCGGTAGCACCGGCTTCTTTGGCTTCCATTTTTTTTGAAGTTTGAGACTCGGTAGTTAAAAACAAAATTGGGATTCTTTTATATTGCTCCATAGCCCGAATTTCCTTAATAAGCTCAATCCCATTCATATTTGGCATATGTAAATCGGTAATAACTAAATCTATAGGACTACCATCAAGATATTTTAGTGCATCTTTTCCATCAACACCTATTTTTACATTATAGTCTTCGTTCTCTAGAGTAAAATTTACAACTTCGCGTATACTCTCTGAATCATCAACAATTAATATATTTTTCTTTCCCATAACTTTATATTGAATTATATTTTAATATTTTTTCTAATCCTGAATTATTTATTAGTAATTGTATTTCTTCCGATATTTTAATGTCAAAACTTAAGGTTTTATTATTATTTTTTGCCGACTTTTGTATAGAATACATAAATTGCAAAAAGCTTAAATCAATATTTGTTACATCTTTTAGAGTAATTTTTATATTATCGTATTTAGTAAAAGCTTTAATAAAGTCTTCTCTTATTTTCTCGATAGAATAAATTGTTAATTCTTCTTTAAAAATAACATCAACACTTTTTCCTTTTGCTTTCTTTCTTTCTCTAAATTCTATGTTACTTGCTTTGCTCATTGCTTAAAGTTTTTATAATGCAGTTGTAATAATTCTAAAACAATTCCACATCTTCGTTTAGATTAATATCTATTCCTATATTATTATTATTATTTACTATTTTATCGTGTATAATACGTTCGGTATCGCTTGTATAAAACTTTTTTAAATAATCCAAATCGCTTTTCTGCAAATCAATATTTCCTTTATCATTTAAATTTAGATTTGCATTTATTATATTAAGTTCGTTAATTAATTTATCGAATTCAATTTTAAATTCATCATAATCTTTTAAGTTATAAAAAGCATTTTTATTATTATCACTAATAATATTTGTATTCTTCTTACAATCTTCTAATTCTTTATTTATTTTATAAATAAAATATTCGGATTTTATCTCTTTAAAATTCTCAATATTACTATTCTTACTTAATTTATTTAAATCTCCCAATTGACTAATTATCGTTTCTTTACGATTTACAAAATAATTTATTACATAATCAAGTCTTTTTAAGAAATCATCATTATTATTGTTTTTCTTTAATTTATTTATAGTAATAATACACTTATCAAACAGCAATTTTAGTTTATTAAATAAGTATGTAAAATCTGTTATTTGCTTAAATACATTTTTACTTTCGAATAAAATATTCTCAATAAAATTTTCATTATCTTTAGTACTATATTCTTTGTTTATATAATTTAATTCTTTTTTGAGAAATTCTGACATTTCATTATAAATGGATGTACTAGAATAATTAACAACCGAAAATTTATTTTTTATAATTTCAATAGCTGTTTTATATTCTTTATCAATTTGAACTAACTGAGCAATTTGCAATAATGCAATATCACTAATCTCAACAAAAAATTCTAACTTGTCATTTACCGGATTATCTGAATTTTTACTTATTTTATTTGATTCAAATTTTAAATTTTTATAAATTTCTTGAATATGAGATATCTTCTGAATAATAATATCCTGATATTGTAGGTACTTAACTATTTCACTATTTGCCTCTCGAACTTTTTCTTTTCTTCCTTCATAATCGTTCTTAATTTCCACAATACTATTCTCAATATTTTTCAATCTTTTGATTTTGTTTTCTATTATAGTATCGGAATATTTCTTATTAGAAATAAATAATTTTGATAACTTGATTATATCATTATTTGTTTGTAATATATTGCTAATCAGATTGTTTATTTCTACTATACTATTCTCAATAGCTTCTTTATCAGGAATATTGTTATTTGTATCGAATAGCTTATTCAATTGTTTAATTATTTCATCTGATATTGTATATTCAATACTATTAAAATCTATTAGTTGACTATTATTACAAATAGAATTAAGTCTTTCTGTAAGCCGACTAATTATATTCAAATTATAAGTTTGGTTTTTCGAGAAAATATTAAAAACATTAATTATAGTTTTTATATTTTTTAATACTAATTCTGAATTACCATAAAGCTTTTTATAATATTTATTCAATAACAAAAAATCTCCAAATGAATGTTCTTTAAGCAAACATAGTTTGTTATCTATATTTGAAAAGAAATTACCAATACGATCGGAACCATATTTATTTATAAGTTTCTTTAAATCAGGATCTATATTGTACGATCTCATATACTCTTGTATAATTTGTCTTATTTTAATGCATTTTCAATTTTCAATAAAAAATCAGGTATATCTATTGGTTTTTCGATAACATCGACAGCACCAAGTTCTCGGGCAATTAACTTATTATCGTTACTTGCATATGCTGTTACAATAATTATAGGAATTTTATTATACCGTTCATCTTCTTTTAACTTTTTCATTAAATCGAAACCTGTTTTTTGGGGCATTAAAACATCTAATAATATTAATTGCGGGATAGATTTTTTTAAAGAATCAATAGCTTTAAAATATGAATTTGCAACATCAGTTTTATATCCTTCATCTAACAATACTGCTTCAATCAAAATAAGATTTGTTTCAGAATCGTCAACAATCAGTATCTTTGGTAAGTTTTTCATACTAGAAATTAAAAAATATCAATAATTAGATGCAAATCTATTATGTTATATTATATATTGCAATATATTGCACATGATATTACTTATATCGATTTGATGATATATATCACTCTAAATTACCTGTTAAGTCATTATTTTTTCATATTTTTAAATTTTAAATTAGAGGTCAGTAGATAAATGCATATATTTGTATCCAATAAAAACAAGGATGTCATGAAATTAAGGGTCAAAACCTCATAGAGTTTACTGAACACTTCAAAACAAATGAAGATTGCATAAAATACTTAGCTTATTTAAAATGGAATGAAGGTTTTAAATGTGTAAAATGCGGACACATGGGTAGCCAAATCAGAGTCAACTCTTCTCGGACTTGTAATAAGTGTAGCCATACAGAGTCGGCAACAGCAAATACATTGTTTCACAAAGTTAAATTTGGAATACGCAAAGCATTCTTTATTTGCTTTGAAATGGCTACTTCCACCAAAAGTCTTTCTGCAAGTTATATGGCAGTTAGGTTTGGGGTGACAGAAAAAACAGCAAGATTGTTTATGCACAAGATTAGAGAGGCTATGAAATCAAGTGAAAACCATCCTATTGATGGCATTGTTCATGTTGATGAATTTGTTGTAGGAGGTAAAGAAAAAGGTAAAGTTGGCAGAAGCTACGATGTCAAGAAAAAGAAAGTGGTATGTGCCGTAGAGCTTACCGATGAAGGAAAAGTTAAACGCATGTACTCCATGAAAATTGATAATTATTCTGCAAAAGAATTAGAAAAGATATTCAAGAAACATATTTCAGAGGAGGCTACCGTTATAACTGATAAATGGAAAAGTTATAGACCTTTAATGAAGCAGTATGACATTACTCAAGTTGAAAGCCAAACATGGCATGAACTTTAAAGCTTTGCATACGATGATACATCAAGTAAAATCATGGATAAGCACAACCTATTCTTGGGTTAGTGAGTTTAATATTGATCGCTATCTTAATGAATTTTGTTATCGGATTAACCGCTCGCTAATGAAAGAGAACATATTTAATAATTTGATCAGGAGAATGGTAGCTGCCGAAAAAATTCATCAAGAAAAATTAATATGTATCTAACTACTGACCTCTATTTTAAATAATTAAACCTATGTATATTCCAAATACAAATATTTCTATTTATAATAATCTGTTCGGGAAATCTGATATACTTAGTAAATCGGAAATAGAAACAATAAAAAACAATAGCAATATTGTTTTTTATAACAAGAAGAATATTGTTTTTAAGCAAGATACACCTACATCGCATATAATGTATGTTAAATCGGGATTAATAAAAATTATTAAAGAAAGTATACATAAAAATTTATTATATAATATAATTACACCCGGAAATTTCCTTGGTATTACTTCTACGTTTGGAGATACGTATTTTCAACATACTGCTACAACACTTGAAGATTCGGAAATTATGTTTATCGACATTAATACATTTACAGAGATAATGGAAAATAATGGACAATATTCCCTCTGCATTATGAAATATGTGTGTGCAGATAGTATCGATAATATTAACAATTTAATTACTAAATCGCAAAAACATCTTCCCGGCCGACTTGCCGATATTATTTTATACTTTTCTGAAAAAATATATAATTCACAAGATTTTGATTTTCCTCTTACCAGAAACGAATTAGCCGAATTTGCAAATACATCGAAAGAAAGTATTATACGAACATTAACAGAATTTAAAAACGATAAGATAATAGAACTCAATAACAGAAAAATATCAATAAATAGTTTAGCTATTATTAAAACTCTTAGTCGACTTGGGTAAGGGAAAATAAAAAAATACAAGTTGCTCTAAATAACACAATTACTTATTAATGAAAAAATACAACATTCTTATTGTTGACGATATATTTACAAATCGTTTTCTTTTAAAAGAAGCCCTATCAGAAATTTGCAATTCTATATACGAAGCAGTAAATGGGAAACAAGCAATTGAAATTTTTGAAAAAGAAAAAATAGATATCATCCTTATGGACATTGAGATGCCTATTATGAATGGATTAGAAACAACAAAGTACATCAGAGAAAATTATCCGAATGATAATACCCCTATTTTTGCTCTTACAGCCCATAATCCTTTAGATTTTTTCGACAATTATAAAGATATTGGTTTTGATAGTCTTATTATAAAACCATATTCTATTGATAAAATAATAAATTCAATAAATTCAATTTCTAATTAACATTATGTACCAACAAATTAATATTTTTTAAAATATTATATTATGTATCCTTTCTCTTTAAAATACAAATATTATTTATTGCTTATTCTTGCAATAAGTTTAACTGCCTGTGTTAATAAACAATACAAAAATATTGAAAAAGATGTTCTCTAAGTCTTGCTCAAGAGTAAAAACAATTTATCTCTGAAATTGAATATAATCTTAATTTTATTATTCCCAATTCTATAAATAAGAAGATACTAGGAAATGAAAAAATATATTTTTCAACGAAAAACACCAAAAACCCGGTAATAATGGATCAATTTAAAAAGTTGTGGAAATAAATTTATT
>CAZDCZ010000026.1:0-16497 GCA_964504155.1 uncultured Bacteroidales bacterium
TGTTGAGCTTAAACAAATGTAGCGGGCAAACTATAAGATATGTGTTTTTAATATTTTTGAGAATAATTACGGAAGAATACATATTTGCTAAATATCGAATATTGTGCAGTTTATTTTTTGTTTTTTTACGCAGGATTTGGTTTACTCTAAAATTATCAAGCATTGTTTTTTAACATTTAATTCATAATTTTAGACATAGCTTTTGCATAAAATTACTTATTTATTACAAACACTTATGGTTTTTCGAAAAATATATTTTAAAAAATAAAAAAGGTCAAACTATAACAATTCGACCTTTTTAAATAAATTTAAAGAATATTTACGTTACATTCTTATTTATATCAGCTTGTACTTTCTCTTGCAACGAATCGTAAGAATATCCTTTTGGATAAACTGCTTGTAAAAAATTTACATTTACATTCTTCATTAACTTTGGAATTCTTGATCCTCGAGGCAAAGCTTCAAAAGCTCCATTAATTGCCACCGGAACAATAGGGACATTAAGCTCTTTGCTTAATATTGCAAATGTTTTTTTAAACTCGCCAACTTCCCCTGTTTTGGTTCTGGTTCCTTCAGGAAAAATAATTAAATTGTTTCCCATACGCAATACTTCTGCCATTTTTTGTATCGATTCTTTCAAATCGTAGTTCAAATCCATAACAATAACATTATTTTTCTTTGCCATGAAAGTAAGGAATCTATTATTTATATGTTTTTTCTTAGCATAAAAATATGTCCTGTTCATAAATTTTCTTTTAAGAAAAGACATTACAAAAAGACCATCGAAATAACTCTGATGATTAGGAGCAATAATGCAAGGCCCATCGGGCAAATTCTTTTCTCCTTCGCTATTAAATCGAAAATATATTTTAAAAAGTCGTTTAAACGATGCTTTTAAAACTGCCAATGTAGGCCAAGTTTTTGGTAAGCTAACCGACACTTTTTCTTTTAGAGCATCAGACCAATTTGTTATTTCTTTATTATACTGAGTCTTTTTCTCTTTTATATAATCGGTCATTTGTTTAACAGACGGAAACTTAAGCAAATTCTCTTCTTCTATTTCAACACCAAAAGTTTTCTCAATAAAATCGATTAAACTAATTTTTCCAAGCGAATCGAGTGCTATATCGAACTCAAGATGGTCATCTGGGGAAATAGTCATATCAACTTCTCTTTCAAGAAAACTCTTAACAGCAATATATTCTTCTGTTTTAGGATGATCGCTTACTTTTACTTTCTCTTTACTTTTCTCTATTAATTCCGATAATTTGAATCTTTGTATTTTTCCTAATTTTGTTCGCGGAATTTCCGATTTTATAAGAGTATATTTCATTATACGCTTATACGAACTTACATTTTTATTAAATGTTGGAAAAACTGTTTCTTTAAAATATTGTTCAGGATTTTTTATTTCGTTCTTAGCCAGATAATCGTAATCGGGAAGAATTACAGCATGAAGCATTTTATTCGACATAAAAACAGCTACATCATTAATACAACTTACGCTTTTTTCTAATTTTGTTTCAAGCTCTGCCGGATTAATATTTTTACCATTCGATAATACTATAATTTCTTTTTTTCTTCCGGTAATACGTAAAAATCCTTTATCATCGATATTTCCAAGATCGCCTGTATATAGCCATCCATCTTTAAGTATTTCGGTTGTTTCTTTCGGACGATTATAATAGCCTTTCATAATATTCTTTCCTTTGGCTAAAATTTCTCCATCAACAATTTTTATTGTTACTCCGGGCAAAGCTTGTCCCGGCGAACCAATAACAACCTTTCCGGGACGAGTAAATGCAATCATTGGGGCTGCTTCTGTCATTCCATAACCTTCGAGAACATCGAAACCTAACAAATGAAAAAACGAGCCAACTTCTTTATCAAGCGATGCTCCACCGGCTACCATAATTTCTAAATTTCCACCAAGTCCTTCGTGAACTTTTGTAAATATCTTTTTTGCTATAGAGCGGCTTCCTATTCCGGCAATTATTTTATATAATGATTTAGTTATAAAACTCGAATCTATTTTTGCTTTTATCCCTTTGTATAACAATTCGTATAAACGAGGAACACCAATCATTATATTAACTTTATTGTTTTTTAAGGTTTCTATAATATCCGACGATTGCATAGAAGGCGACATTACAATTGTGCCCCCAACGCTCAATGGAGCCATCATCGACCCGGCCAAAGGAAAAATATGATGCAAAGGCAACAACATCAGAACCTGCCTTTCGCATGTATATATTTTAACTTTTTTTGTTACTCCATCAACATTTTCCTGTAAATTAGCAAACGACAACATTACACCCTTAGGACTACCGGTTGTTCCTGATGTATAAATTATTACAGCTGTTTCGTCTTTATCTTGACTAATTACATATTCATCTTTGCTTGCAACTGTATGAAGATCTTCACTATTAAGATCAAAAAACTCAGGTTCATAATCTATCTTACTTTGAACATTTGCTAATCGTTCCTTTACTTCTTTACCTATAAAGACAATATCAGGTTGGCAATCATTCAAAATATAAGCAACATCATCAACAGAAGCTAAAAAATCAATTGGAATTACAACACCATTATTTTGCCAAGCAGCATAAAAAGCATAAATCCATTCTACCCTATTTTCTGAGTAAATAGCTACTTTTTTATAATCTTTGCCACGAAATAATTGAGAATACTTGTTAATGTTAATAAACAATTCTTTATACGAAATGTTCTTATTAGATGATATTAGTGCAGTCTTTAATAAATCATTACTACTTATCATTATAAGTTTTTTAGTGAATACTAAATAATTTTTTATCGATTTAAAATCGACGAAAATCTTGGCAAAAGTAATACTTTTTTATTAAAAACATATTCTTAATTATTATACAAATATTTCAATTAATACATACAAAACAGAAAGTCCTTACATAAAAAATAATTGTATTTATATTATAACTTTCATCGCTTATTCTAATTATATATGCTAATTTTACTTTATTAAATTTTACTTAGATACTATGGCCTACAAAATCATATCAATAAAATTACCAAGCGATTATCACGAAAGTGATTTAGAAAATAAAATAAGAAAAGAGCTTCGTATTAACGATTTTACTTACCAAATAAATAGTAAAAGCCTCGATGCAAGAAAAAAAAACAATATTCATTGGCAATTACAAATTACTGTAGAATCAGATGAGATTAAAGGCGAAGAAAAACCCAAAGTCCCAAGCCTAAATATTCGGTATAAAAAAAGAAGCAAAAAAGTTATTATTATTGGTAGCGGACCGGCAGGCTTTTTTTCTGCTTATGTCCTTCAGAAGGCAGGTTTTAATACCACCATTATAGAAAGAGGAAGCGAAGTAAAAAAACGCGCCGAAGGAATTAAAAATTTTGAGCAAACAGGAATATTTAACTCAACTGGCAATTATTCGTTTGGCGAAGGCGGAGCCGGAACATTCTCGGACGGCAAACTCACATCGCGCTCGAAACGCATATCGAAAGAAAGACATTTTATTCTCTCGAGCTACATCGATGCCGGAGCACCAAAAGAAATTGCTTACATGACTCACCCTCATCTTGGTAGCAATAATCTGAAAAATATTGTAGAGAATTTAAGAGAAAAATATCTCGAAATTGGGGGGAATTTTCTTTTCGAAACTAAACTCGAGAATGTTAATGTTAAAAATGGCAAGATATCGGAAATTGTAACGTCAAACGGTATTTTAAATGCCGATGAGTACATTTTTGCAACAGGTCATTCTTCGTACGAAACATATAGAATGTTAATTAATAATGGAGTAATATTTAAACCAAAAAATTTTGCTATTGGTAGTCGTGTAGAACATCCTCAAAAATTAATTAACACAGCCCAATGGGGCAAAGCTAGCTTACCTGGAGTAAAAGCAGCCGAATATCGTTTAACGTCAAAAAGCGATAAAAACTCTAATGTATATACTTTCTGCATGTGTCCGGGAGGGAAAATTGTTCCTGCAAGTGCCTACGAAAATATTAATGTCGTAAACGGAATGAGTAATTATAACAGAGATGCTCTTTATGCTAATGCTGCTGTTGTTGCTGCTATTAACCCCGAGAAACAAATTAAAGAAAATATTTCGGCAATAGAAGTTTTAGACTGGTTAGAGAATCTTGAAAAAAAATTCTATGATTTCACAAATAGTTTTAAGATACCTTATTGTAGCATTAAAAATTTTATTAACGAAAAAGGAAGTCCAAACACAACAAAATCAAGTTACCCATTAGGAATACAATCGGCACCATTATGGGAAATGCTTCCAAAAGAAATCAGCACATCGATGAGAGAAGGCTTAATTAATTTTAATAGAAAAATTAGAGGATTCGAAACAGGAAATATAATGGGTCTAGAAAGTAAAACATCAGCGCCAATTCAAGTCTTACGCGATGAGAATGCTTTATGTGCAAATTTCGATAATTTATACATTGTTGGTGAAGGAAGTGGATATGCCGGCGGAATAATATCGAGCGGAGCCGATGGTATTAAAGCTGCAATAAATATTATAGAAAAAGATTGTTAGAATAATTACTAACCTATATCAAATAGTAATAATTAAAACTCAATTTATAATTTATTTAGAAGAAATACCCTAATTTTAAATATGGTGTATAAAAAGGCTAAATTATTGTCATTCTGAGGAAGCCGAAGAACCGAGTGAAACGATCTCAACATGACATAAACAACTTGAAACTTTACTTTTCATACACCATCTTTAATTTAGTACACGACAAAAACAATATAATAGTAATCCTAGTAATAGCGATTTTAAATAATTAACAAAAAATCTATCTTCATCACACATAATCGCATATAGAAAATCTTAAAATTTATTTATTATTAAAAACCAAGAGCTAAACTCTTTACCGGGCTTCTATTGTTACAGCCTTATTATCTGAAAATTACTCTCGTTTATTGTAAATATATCATTCATTTTCTAAAACGCAATTCAAAAAAATCCCTAGTAAGTAAAACGTAACATTTTCTTAATATTTGGTTAATTACTTTGTAACGTTATTACTATTTATTCGCAGTATAATAAAAGTCCAAAACAAAGAACATGAAAAAAATATTGACAACAACAATAATTATTCTATTAAAGTTTAGTGCTTATTCGCAAGAAAACCAAACGGAATTTACTCCATCAGGGAAACTTTTTATTAAAGTGTTTTCAAATTATCACAGTTCTTTTACTGATAATGATGTTCATTCGGCATTTGAAATTCAGCGAGCTTATATGGGTTATACTTTTAAAATGAGTAAGAATATATCCGGTAAAGTAAGTCTTGATGTAGGAAATCCGGGTGTAGGAAAACTTAAAATGACAGCATATTTAAAAAATGCATATTTTCAATATAAAAACGAAGGTCTAACAACTCAATTTGGTCTTATAGGTCTATCTCAATTTAAGCTTCAAGAAAAACAATGGGGAGGTCGATATTTCTATAAATCTTTACAAGATGAACATAAATACGGATACAGTGCAGACCTTGGCTTATTTACAAGTTACAAATTTAACGATATTATAAGTCTGGATGCTACTATAGCAAATGGAGATGGTTATAAATCTGTTGAAACAGACAGCCTACTAAAATATAGTATAGGTGTTACAATAAACCCTATCGAAGGTTTAGATATACGAACCTACTACGATTACCTTGGCGATAATGATGCTCAACAAACTCTGTCGTTATATCTTGGATATAGTACAGACAGACTAAAAGTAGGAGCAGAATATAACCAACAATTTAACAATAAAATGACAGCAGATAATGATATGACAGGTTTATCTTTTTATGGATCGTATAAATTAAATAAAGTTCGCTTGTTTGGTCGATTCGACAATTTATCATCTGCTAAGATTAATAGTGCTACAGATCCATGGAATTATGGTAAAGATGGTCAAGGAATAATTTGGGGTATTGAATTTTCTCCTGTAAAGGGAATAAAAATATCTCCGAACTACCAAGCATGGATACCTGCAGACGGAAAATCTATTATTAATTTAGCTTATTTAAGCTGTGAAATAAAATTTTAATTATAAACATAAAAATTACGAATCATGAAAAAATTACTAGGAATATTAGTTGTCGTTATTTTATTTGCATCATGTAATAATGGCAATTCTGATAAAAAATCAGATAAAAACAAATCAAAAACTGTAAGCATAACAGCGGCAGGAGCAACATTTCCATTGCCTTTTTATAATCTTGCAATAAAAAATTACTCAAAAGCTACAGGAATCCTACTTACATACGGAGGAATTGGTTCTGGTGGTGGTATAAGAAGTTTAAAAGACAAAGTTGTTGATTTTGGAGCAACTGATGCTTTTCTCAGCAAAGAAAAAGAAGCAGGTATGCCGGCTGAAATTGTACACGTTCCAACATGTATAGGAGCAGTAGTAATTGCATATAATTTACCCGGAATAAACGATTTAAAACTTTCGAATGAGAATCTTTCCGATATTTTTATGGGCAAGATTACTAAATGGAATGATCAAAAAATTCAAAAAAATAATTACGAGATCAATCTTCCGGATATAGATATTAATGTAGTTCATCGTTCAGATGGAAGTGGCACAACATATATTTTTAGCGATTATATGAGTAAGATAAGTACTAATTGGAAAGAGAATGTAGGAAGAGGAAAATCTTTAAAATGGCCAACAGGCATGGGAGCAAAAGGAAATCCCGGAGTTGCAGGTGTTGTTAAACAAACAAAAGGAGCAATCGCTTATATAGGATCGGAATTTGCATTCGCACAAAAAATCAGCTTTGCTAAAATAGAAAATAGTGCAGGCAAATACATTACTCCTAACCTTAAATCTATTAGTGCTGCAGCGCAAGGACAAATTCCTGCAGATACAAAAATAATGTTAACCAATTCTTCCGATCCGAATGCATATCCAATTAGCGGTTTTACCTGGTTAATTTTATACAAAGAGCAAAAATATGCTAATAGAACTAAAGCTCAAGCTGAAGAAACCCTGAAATTCTTATCTTGGATTATTGAAAAGGATGCTCAGGCATTAGCACAGCAAGTTAACTATGCTCCATTGCCGGAAAAAACTATTATTCAAGCAAAAGAAATTCTAAAAACTGTAGTTTTTGATGGGGAGACTATTTTAAAATAATTTTTTTTTTTGTAAAAAATAACAAATGTTAAATAGTGAAAAAATTACAAAAACACTATTATTCCTTGCTTCATTAATAATTATATTATTGGCATCCGGAATGATGTTTACCTTAATTAATGGTTCCATTCCGGTTTTTAAGGAGTTTGGGATAAACTTTATTTTTTCTACTAAATGGAATCCAACCGAAGAGAAGGAAGTGTATGGGGCACTTCCTTTTATTGCCGGCACAATAATTACTTCAATTATTGCAATACTAATTTGTTTTCCACTTGCTTTTTCAACTTCTCTTTTTATTGGTGAATACTATCGAGGAAGGGGTCTTGCAAAAATAATAGGAACTATGGTCGATATGTTAGCAGGAATTCCTTCAATTGTATATGGCTTATGGGGGTTTTATGTTCTGCGTCCATTAATTGTTGATCTAGGCTTTAATTCTCAAGGATATGGCATTTTTACAGCAGGATTAATTTTGGCAATAATGATAATTCCTTACGCCACATCTATAACAAGTGAGATGATTATGATGGTTTCAAATGATTTGAAAGAAGCCGGATATTCTTTAGGCGCAACACGTAAAGATGTGATTTTAAAAATAATAATTCCGAATGCACGTTCCGGTATTTTTTCAAGTTATATACTTGCATTTGGTAGAGCTCTTGGAGAAACAATGGCCGTTACAATGTTAATTGGAAACACCAATGTAATTCCAAAAAGCATTTTCGATACAGGAAATACAATGGCAAGTGTTATTGCGAATCAATTTGGCGAAGCCGATGGATTAAAATTAAGTGCTTTAATTGCTATTGCTTTATTACTATTTGTTATTACCGGCTTAATAAATGGTACTGGGAAATTATTAATAAGAAAATTTTCATAAATGATTTCATTAATAATAAAAACTAAAAAACATCTTAAAGGCATAAATATCAGGATCTTAAAAAATCAGATTTTTGCCGGTGTGGTTTTTGTTTTTTCTTTTATAACTATCTCGCCAATAGTATTAATTATATATAAATTAATTTCTAAAGGGTATAAACAAATTAATCTGGCATTTTTTACCGATATAGCTCCTAACACATATGAGGCCATGATAGCTCTGGGCAATGGAGAAACTATTCCGGGAGGAATTTTAAACGGAATAACAGGTACATTAATAATGGTTACTATGGCATCTATTGTTGCTATACCTATTGGTTTGCTAATTGGAATATTTTTATACGAGAATAATACAAAATGGTATGCAAATATAGTAAGAGATATTACAGATATTTTACAAGGCGTACCATCTATTGTTTTAGGACTAATTTCATATTTTTGGGTTGTGAAAAGTATTACTCATGGCTTTTCGGCTTTAGCCGGAAGTACCGCCCTTGGAATTATGATGTTGCCCCTTATAATACGTTCAACAGAAGAAACCCTAAAAATGATTCCCGAAACAATAAAAGAAGCAGGCTTAGCATTAGGCGTACCATACCATAAAATAATTTTGAGAGTCTTAATCCCAACAGGATTCAGTGGATTATTAACAGGAATATTACTTGCAATTTCAAGAATAATTGGAGAAACTGCTCCTTTAATGCTTACCGCACTCGGAAGTATGGGAGTAAATTATAATATTGGAAAACCAACAAGTGCTGTTCCTCTGCTTATTTGGGAGTTTTATAACGACCCTAATATGGTTGATCTTATCTGGTCATCTTCATTAATATTAATGATATTTGTACTAATACTTAACTTAATTTCAAAGCATTTAATTGCAAAAAAAAATAACTAATGAGCGAATTAATAAAACATATTGAAGCCCCTGTATTAGATATAAAAAATTTATCTGTTTCGTACAATAAAGAGAAATATGCTGTGGCTAATGTTAGCGCAGGAATAAAAAAAAACAGAATCACTGCAATTATGGGACCCTCGGGTTGCGGAAAAAGCACCCTATTAAGAGCCATTAACAGAATGCACTCTCTTTATCCTAATATAGAAACTAAAGGGCAAATAGATTTGAATGGCAAAGACACATCTACTATGTCGGATATTATATTAAGACGTAAAATAGGAATGGTATTTCAGCGACCAAATCCTTTTCCGACTATGAGTATTTACGATAATGTAATTGCCGGATATAAATTAAACGGAATTCGAATAAAAAAATCGGAAAGAGACGAAATTGTTGAAAAATCCTTAAGAGATGTATCACTTTGGGACGAAGTAAAAGACTCGTTAACAAATAAAGGAACATTCTTATCGGGAGGACAACAACAACGATTATGTATTGCTCGAGCATTAGCTTTTCTTCCCGATATAATACTTTTAGACGAACCTACTTCTGCTCTCGACCCGATTGCAACAAAAAAAGTAGAGGAATTATTAATCGAACTAAAAGAAAAATACACAATTATTCTGGTAACACATAATATGGCTCAGGCATCTCGAATTTCAGATTATTCAATGTTTATGTATCTTGGAGAATTAATTGAATACGGCAAAACAAAAAACATGTTTATTAATCCGATAAATGAGAAAACAGAAGAATATTTAACAGGTAAATTTAGTTAACATAAAAACAAAGCCATTTATATTTCGGATTTCATTTATAAATGCTTGCTAAAAACAAAATAGTTATGACAACAGATTTAAGAAATAAACCCTATAACAAAATTCTTGTTGAATTTGAAGATTTTTCGAATCTCATACTTAAACAAATAGATTTGCTTAACAAAATATTTGAACTTTCTGAAAATACTATACCCAAAGAAATAACAAAACAACTAGCTGAAAATGAAAACAAAATAGATGAATTTGAAAACAAACTAGATAATCATATTATTAGAGCCATAGTTCTTTATAAGCCAGTTGCATCTGATTTAAGACATCTATTTGCTATTTATCGTATGGTTATTAATCTAGAGCGAATTGGCGACCTAATTATGAAAATTTATAAATTTCATATATTAAACAATTCATCAGAAGATCTTCATAACATGCTAAAACTTACATCAGAAATGGTTAATAATGCATTGCTTTCGTTTTTCAATAGCGACAAAAAACTTGCTGTATGGACAATTGAAAGAGATGATATAATTGACAAACTTAATCGTGAGTTTCTTAATAAAAAAATAGAAAATATTAAAATAGAAGAAGAATCTAAGAGATTATTACAAGATTTGATTAACAAAAAAACTATAGCATCTTGTTTTGAACGGATTGCCGACCACTCAACAAATATAGCAGAGGCAACTATCTATTCTCTTTTAGGGAAAGATGTTAGACACACAAATAAAGATATTAATGAAGAAATATAATTGCTATTAAGATATATTTTTATGAATTTTAAACATATCTTTTTTTGGTATTCGTACTTAAACTATAATATAGCTTTTTACTATTAAGAATAAAATCATTAATACATACATGATGAAAGAACAAAAATATAAATTATTAATTGTTGATGACGAAGAAGATTTATGCGAGATTCTTCAATTTAATCTGGAAGGAGAGGGTTTTGATACTGATATTGCCTATTCTGCCGAAGCTGCATTAAAAAAAGACATAGCAACATATAATTTAATTATTCTAGATGTAATGATGGGTAAAATGTCGGGATTTAAACTTGCAGAAAAAATTCGTAAAGAAATGAATCTTACTGTACCTATTATTTTTATTACAGCAAAAAACACAGAAAATGATTTACTTACAGGATTTAATTTGGGAGGAGACGATTATATCTCTAAACCATTCTCTATTAATGAAGTTATTGTTCGTGTAAAAGCAGTAATAAAACGATCTCAAAAACAAAATATCTCAAAAAAACAATCAATTCGCATACAAGATATGATATTGGATTTCGAAAATAAAACTCTCCAAATAGAAGAAAAAGAAATACAACTAACAAAAAAAGAATATGAAATTCTTGCCTTATTATTAAAACGTAAAGGAAGAATATTTTCAAGAGAAGAAATATTTACTAAAGTATGGGATAGCAATACAATTGTAAGCGATCGTACAATAGATGTTCATATTACAAGACTCAGAAAAAAAATAGGTAAATATGGCGAACATATTAAAAGCAAATCAGGATTTGGTTACGCTTTTGAAAATTACTAAAATTAAATAAAAATCTTATGCTGAATAAATTAAGTATCCAAAAAAAACTATTGATATATGTTACAATAGTATTTACAGTATTTGCAATACTTGTATTTGTATTTCAATACAAACGCGAAAAAGATTTTAGAAAAGAAAAGTTAGAAAATACTCTAGATAATATTACTGAACTAACACATAAATATATCAAAAGTAAGAATTTTGTAGAAACAGGAAATTTCTATTTACTTGATTCTATAAAAACATTTCTCCCTAAAGATAATATCAGAATCACAGTAATTGGTTCAACCGGAAATGTTATGTACGACAGCGAAATGCCTAATTATGACACATTAGAAAATCATTTACATCGTCCGGAAATACAAACATCTATTTCAAACGATTTTGGATCAAATATTCGTAAATCGGAAACTACCGGGAATAGTTATTATTATTATGCAAAATTCTATACTGATTATTATGTTAGAACAGCCGCTCTCTATAACATCGAAATCAAAGACTTTCTACAAGTAAAAAAACTTTTTATAATATATTTATTTCTACTATTTCTTTTTTCATGTATTATATTAGTCCTGATAACTGAAAAACTAGGTGAAACATTCACAAAACTAAAAGACTTTGCGATAAAGTTAAGTAATGGCGAAGATGTTCCTGAAACTATTGAATTTCCAGATGATGAATTAGGAGTAATTAGTAGTCAGATTGTTACTATTTATAACAAGCTTAATATTGCAAAAAATGAGATATCAGTTGAGAAAAATAAACTTTTTAGCCATTTGAATGTTTTAAATGAGGGGATCGCATTTTTTTCGTCTGATAAAGAAAAAATACTTACAAATAACCACTTTATTCAATTTCTGAATTTAATTTCCGAAAAATCAACTATATCGGCAGATAAAATATTTGAAGTTAAAGAACTTGAACCTATTACTCAATTTATTGACCAGCAATTACATAGCGATACACTTATTAATAATTATAACTTCCCGGAGATAACTAAAAATTTAATAAAAAACGATAAATACTTTAATATTCAATGTGTTTTCTTTCAGGACAAAAGTTTTGAAATAGTGATAAAAGATACCACTAAACTAGAAAAGCGAAGATTAATAAAACAACAAATGACATCGAATATTGCACATGAGTTAAAAACACCAATATCCATTGTCATGGGATACCTTGAAACCCTTAAAAATACAGAAATCACAAAAGAAAAACAAAGCTATTTTATCGACAAAGCTTTTTCACAAGCCAATCGACTCTCCATTCTTATTGAGGAAATATCGGTACTTAATAAAATAGAAGAGGCTGGAGATCAATTTGTTTTTGAAACATTAAATTTAAATAAAATTGTTGCAGAAGTAAATGATAATTTAAAGCTAAGTTTAGAAAAAAAGAATATAACAGTAAATATTAAATTCGAAAATCAAATTGTTTTGAATGGAAACAAATTCCTTTTATCATCAATATTTTATAATCTTTTTGAGAATGTAATAAAATATGGCAAAGGAAGTATTAATCTCACAATATCGAACTATCTTAACGATAAAAATTACTATTACTTTTCATTTTCGAATACAGGAAGTGTTATTGAAAAAGAACATCTGTCTCGTATTTTTGAACGATTTTACAGAGTTGATTCCGGCCGTTCCAGAAAAACAGGTGGTACCGGTCTGGGATTAGCAATTGTTAAAAATGCTATTCAACTTCATGGAGGCGCAATATCTGCAAGAAATTATAAACTCGGAGGGATAGAATTTTTGTTTACACTTGCAAAATAAAAATTAAATATAAATACAAATCAAGGCTTAAGTTATATTGATATTTAAAAATCTATTTTATAATTCAATCATCTTCAACGCTATTTATTCAGAACTTTGCATTTTCAACAAATTTCGTATGGACTTATTCGCATTTTTGTTCCACATAAAAACCAATCTTAATAAATCTGATTATAACGAAGCTGTCAAAAAAGGTTAGATTATCATAAACGAAGCCGAAGAACCGAGTGAAACGAGCTCAACATGACATAAATGTATTAGCAACACTTAATTCAATAATACTTTCAATAAATTCAGATTCTGTAAATTTTTCTTTTACATGAAACCAATTCATATAATTCTGTAAATATTTTGATGCAAATCCAAGCAATTGCTTGCCAATCTAATTTTTCATGCGGCTAGGCATTGACTTTACATGTTGAATGTGATATTTCTTTTGTTTTACATATTGCTTTAAGTCTGCTCTTAATACGCGATGTTCAATTGAATTATCTAATGCAAATCCTTTATAGCTAACATAACCGTCTGTGCACAAAACTGTTCTGTCTTTAACCCTATTTCCTATAGCCTGAGTTATGTTATCTTTTGTAATTCTATATAAACAAGCAACATTAATATCTATTGTGTTTTTTCGGTCGGCAAAAACAATTACAGCTACTTGCTTATCGCTGACTCCGCTACCGCACGATTGTATCGTGTGGTAGCGTGGCATTCATAAAATTAGTTTCACTTTTTATGAATCACAAGTCGCTCAATATAGTCAATAATGCAGATTAAATTTTAAACCACAAAAAAAAATTGGAAAAAAACAAATTTATTTTTACCTTTGAATAATCGTTCAATCAAAACTATTATTATGTGTCCACGAAGCAAAGAACAATACGAAGAAATAAGAAAAATTAAACGGGATTTAATATTAAAAGCGGCTCTCGAACTTTTTGCAGAAAACGGATTTCACAATACTACAATTAATTCAATTGCACAAAAAACAAGCATCTCAAGTGGATTGCTTTATAATTATTTTGAAAGCAAAGATGATTTGCTAAAAAAAATTGTATCAAAGGGAATAACCGAAATAATAACATCTTTTGGGAATAACAAAAACGATATACTTACAAAAGATGAATTTGCTCATTATATTAAAGAAAACTTTAATATTATTAAAAACAACTTAAATTTCTGGAGACTTTACATTGCAATAATTATTCAGCCACCTGTACTCAAAATAGTAAAAGACGAAATTTTAAATTTATCTTCTCCCATCTTAAAAAAACTGGAAAATTATTTTACCACACAAGGAGTTAAAAATCCTGTTGCAGAAACTAAATTGTTTTCATCAATTATGGATGGTGTTAGTATAAACTATGTTATTGATTCTGAAAATTTCCCGCTTGAAGATGTTATAAATTTAATTATTCTGAAATTTTGTTATTAATTAAATCTTAAATAAAACAAATAAATTTTTATCATGAAAAACCACAAAATAGTAGTAAATGCCTTAAACAAAATTGTCAACCAGCAGCAACTTAGAAAAATCCTAACAAAGCAGTTAGACAAATACATTTATAAAAAAACCATAACAGACGACACAGAAAATTTAAAAAAAATACAATTAAAAAAATATGAATTTGTATCGGCTATGTTACAATCTGCTGTTAGAAATATTGAAAAGGGTTATATATCAAAACAGGTTATAAAAAAACTTGTTGAAGTTTTGGTTGTAAATACTTTTTATAAAGATGAAGATGGAAAACATGTTAGTACTACTGATGCTTTTGAAAAAAAATATGGGCAACTCCCTCCCAATTTTATTGTTTTATCGCCAACACAACGATGTAATTTAAAATGTGTAGGATGCTATGCGTCAGCTAATGCAGAAACAACACCAACGTTGCCTTATGATATTGTTGATAGAATTGTTAAAGAAAATCACGATATTTACGGAAGCCATTTTGTTACGGTAAGTGGAGGAGAACCATTTATGTATAGAAGTGACGGAAAAACATTGCTTGATCTTTTTGAAAAATATAATGATACGTTTTTTTTAGTTTACACTAACGGAACATTAATAACTAAAGATGTTGCAAAAAAACTTGCAGAATTAGGAAATGTAACGCCTGCAATTTCTGTTGAGGGTTATGAAAAAGAAACTGACGAAAGAAGAGGCAAAGGAGTGTATAAAAAAATCTTGCAAACATTTGAAAACTTAAGAGAAGTAGGAGTTCCTTTTGGCATATCTGTTACAGCAACAAGCAAAAACGTTGACATATTACTTACTGATGAATTTTATGATTTATACTTTGATAAACTTGGAGCTACATACATGTGGCAATTCCAACTTATGCCTATTGGAAGAGGTAAAGACACTTTTGACTTAATGGTAAAACCCGAAGACAGAGTAAAACTATACAGAAAATGGGAATATGTTTTATCAGAAAAAAAATATCTGTTAGCTGATTTTTGGAACAGCGCTGTGTTAGTAAACGGATGTATTGCTTATGGCAGATCACCCGGCGGTTATATTTACATTGACTGGAATGGTAATATTATGCCTTGTGTATTTGTTCCCTATTCTGTTGATAATGTTTATGATTTGTATAAAAACAGTAAAACCATTGCTGATGCATTGTTTTCTGATTTTATGAAAAATGGCAGAAAATGGCAGAACGATTATGGAGTATCACACAAAAAAACACCTGACAATTGGTTAATGCCTTGCTCTATCAGGGACCATTATGAAAACTTTAAAAAATCAATTCTTCCAAGTAATGCTAGGCCGGAAAATAAGGAAGCTGCTGACATTATGAACGATAAAAAATACTATGAAGCATTAAAAAAATATGATGATGAATTAAAAACATTTACTTCTAAAATTTGGGATGATGAATATATTAAATTTAATTGATTATTTAGCAGCCTAATTCCGTAATAAAGTTACTGCCCTCAAAGGTAGACGAAAGTTCGTTAAAAATGTTTTTGTTATTTATTTCCACTCTTCCTGAAATTATCACAATATTATACATGGTTGAATCAGAAGTAAGCGGATAGTCATCTTTTAGATATTTTTGCTATGAAACATCTCTAAGATTTCATGTAGTACATCATCTTTTACTTCAGAGAAGATTGGAGACTGCTCGAGGTTATTAACCCACATTGCAGAGAACGAGTTATAACTTTCTGATTTTAAGATGAGTTCTTTTTAAAAATTTCTGTAGATAGGTCTACAGATTTTTTTTCGGTAAAATGAGACATATTTATAGTTCATAAAATTGTATATCTGTTTTGTTTTTAGGGTCGGTTCTGTGCATTGCCATACAGATACGATTTCTTTTTTATATTATCAACTGTTGTGGTAACACATTTTTGTGTATTCATAATACGAGGACACTTCACAAAGTTGGACTCACTTTAAAATTCGGGGGGATTACGCATAAATTTTAGCA
>CAZDCZ010000026.1:16597-35327 GCA_964504155.1 uncultured Bacteroidales bacterium
AATTTTAGCATTAAAAGATTTAAATTAAGAATCTGTAATATCATTAAACCACTTTGCTAATTTTGTATATGCAATGCCTTTATCTTTTGTGTGAGAATATATCATTCTAAGCCTATGTATTAAATCGTATGCATGCTTAATATCAGGATAAAAATCAAATAATACTTTAGAAGTGTATTTTTCATTATTTAATTTTGCATTTTCCATAGCATTTGTTTCATCATCAATAGCTTCCCATCTGTGTTTTACCCTTATTTCCTGTATTGCATCATAAGCTAATTTTTGAACATGAAAACAATCAATAACTTTAGACGCATTGGGGAAATTTATTCTTACAAGCTATTGCAATCTCTATTACTCTTTCATTTTTGTTTTTCTTATCAATCCTTAATACAGTCTTTATGCCTAATAAACTATCCAAGATATCAATAGAAAGGGCAAGGAACTACCATCCCGAATTATCTTTATAGACTTATGACAGACTATAGTTTTATTCTTACCCTTGTCTTATCTGTTAATAAATTTCAATTTAATATTTATTTTACAAACATAGGATGACAATAATTTGGCCTTTTTAGACAGCCTCATTTTAAATTTTGTGTGTTTTTATACTTATATTTTAACCTGCATTTGTGCTAAATTGCCCCGAAATACGAAGTTCTTTAGGAGTAATACTTAATACCGGGATGCCCGATTTGTTAAGCATTTGCTGAGCATAGCTTCCAATAACAAAGTTAGTGAAACTAACAGATTGTTCTGTCATTATTGATATTAAATTGGCATTGTTTTCTTCGGCATATTTTAAGGTAATATCAGTAATATTATTGCCGACAATAATATCAGTTACATAATCTATTTTTCTTTCTTTAAGGTAATCGCATACCTGATTTGAGTAAGATAAAATCTTATTTTTAATATCTTTTAAATCAGAACTTGTTACTCCTAAAACATGTACTCTGGCATTAAATTTCTTTGCTATATCGGCTGTAATAGGAACTTTTTGTCGGGTATCTGAAGTAATATCTAGAGGTAGTACTATTTCGTTAAAAGAACTGGGAACTGCTGAACCTCTAATAGAGATTACAGGGCGAAAAGTTGCCGAAATTATTTTAAAAGAGTTACTGCCAATAAATAATTGTTCGAAACCCGATGCTCCATGAGTTGAAGAAATAATAAATGATTCATCGAACGACTCGGCTTGGTTTACAACTTCTTTATAAATTTTTCCTGTTTTTATTATATACGATAATTTTATTCCTTCCGAGAGTTTAGGAGTATATTCAAAAATAATATGGTCGAACTGGCGCACAGCATATTTATATTCACCATCTTTAGTTCCCGGATGATAATCGGTACTCTTTTTTTGTACATAAACTAATTGTATGTGTGCCGAGTATTTTTCGGCTAAAATAAGGGCTAGATCTAAACCGTGAAGCGATTCTTTAGAAAAATCTATGGGTACAATTATTCGTGTCATAACGTTCGTTTTACAATTTTACTAAAGTTATAACTTTTTTTATAAATACAAATATAAAAAGAATTAATAATTAAGAATATTTGAGCAGGCTAATGCGCTTATGTTATGTATATTATCAGTATGGCTTGTGTGAAAAATTATTATATCCTAATAATTAATATTTTTTAAAGAATGTTTTTTTAAACAGTAAAATGTAAATTACTCCTATCGTAATAACCGAGTCGGCAATATTAAAAACAGGACGAAAAAATATATAATCGGTATTTCCAATTAAAGGAAACCAACTGGGATAGTGCCCTCTAATAATAGGGAAGTAAAACATATCTACAACTTTTCCGTGTAGTAAGGATGAATATCCTCCTTCTTGAGGCATAAACGATGCTATTTGGTAAAAGAAACTATCGTTAAACAATACACCGTAAAATGTGCTGTCAATAATATTTCCTATTGCTCCTGCTAGAATTAGCGATATACTATAAATTACTCCTTTGGGAGCATTTTGTTTAATTAATTTCGATAAATAATATGCAATGCCACTAATAGCTGCAATTCTGAATAAACTTAAGAAAAGTTTACCAAATTGTCCCCAAAATTCGAATCCAAAAGCCATCCCATTATTTTCGGTAAAATGTATTATAAACCAATTGCCAAGAATACTATATTCTTGCCCCAAAACCATATGGGTTTTTATCCATATTTTTAAACCCTGATCAATTAATAGTATTAAAAAAATTAATAATAAAGATTTTTTACCTACCGACATTTTTTGTGTTTTAAGTTGCGCTTGCAAATCTATTTAAATTTTTTGTTAAAAATTAAAATGATTGAAATAATAAATTTCAATCATTTTAATATCTTTCTTTTTAATGAAATTTTTTATCGTTGATTTTGTTTGGCTTCAATACTCAATGTAGCATGAGGTACAGCACGTAATCTTTCTTTCGATATAAGTTTCCCTGTTTCGCGACAAATACCATAAGTTTTGTTCTCTATTCGTACTAATGCTGCTTGCAAATGTTGAATAAATTTTTGTTGACGCTGTGCCAGTCTTCCTGCTTCTTCTTTAGAAAGAGTGGCAGCTCCTTCTTCAAGAACTTTAAAGGTAGGAGATGTATCTTCAGTATCGTTACTTTCGCTATGAGTAATTGTCTTTTTTAGTATATCAAAATCTGTTTTAGCCTTTTCTAACTTTTCAAGTATTAGATTTTTAAATTCTACTAATTCTTCGTCTGTATATCTTCCCTTTTCAGTCATGATCTTAGATTTTAAAAATTTGAACCTAAAGATAATATTTTTTTTAAATAAAAAAATTATTATTTAGTTTATCTTACTAACTTTAATATACGTTTTTATTTCGTCATTAATTTCTATGATATTTGTAGATTCTTGGTCTGATTTTTCAACTAAATTAATCTCAAGTGCTAAAGTTTGTGTGCTAATATATTCAAGATGTTTAGTAATAGCATTATTTATCTTATAGTGCTTTTGAATATCAATAATTATTTTATCAGTTACTTCGAAATTACTATCTTTTCTAATGTTTTGAATTCTGTTAATTAGTTCTCGGGCAATTCCTTCGTCGCGTAAATCTTCTGTAATATTAATGTCTAATGCTACTGTAAGATCATTGTCGTTAGTAACTAACCAACCCGGAATATCTTCCGATGAGATATCAACATCTGAAATTGATAAGTCAATATTTTTTTCTTTTGTTTCTATATAGAAATGTCCTTCTTTTTCGAAATGTATAATATCTTCTTGCGACATTTGATTTACGGCTTTCGAAATTTCTTTCATTTGCTTACCGTATTTTGGTCCGAGTGTTTTAAAGTTAGGCTTAATTTTTTTAACTAAAATTCCTGATGTATCGCTAATATATTCTACATCTTTAACATTTACTTCGTTAAATACAAGGTCTTTTATAGCTTCAAATTTCTCTTTAAATTCATTATTTAATATTGGTATCATTATTTTGCTTAAAGGCTGTCGTACTTTGATACTTACTTTTCGGCGTAATGCAAGTATCATCGACGATATACGTTGGGCGATATTCATTCTTTCTTCTAAATCTTTATCAATAAAATTGGCATTATATTTTGGAAAATCGGCTATGTGTACCGATTCAAAATTTTCATTTTTATTTACCGATATTAAATCTAAATATAGTCTGTCGGAAAAGAATGGAGCGAATGGTGCTATCAATTTGGCAACAGTTTTTAAACATGTGTATAATGTTTGATAGGCCGAAATTTTATCTTGCGAATATTTTCCTCCCCAATATCTTTTTCTGTTTAGTCGAACATACCAGTTACTTAGATTTTCGCTTACAAAATTCTGAATTGTTCGTGCCGCTTTTGTTGGTTCGTAATTATCTAAATTTTCTGTTACTTCTTTTGTTAGCGAATTAAGTATTGATAGTATCCAACGGTCTATTTCAGGTCTTTCGTTTAATGGAATTTCCTTTTCTTCGAAAGTAAAATTATCTACATTGGCATATAAAGAAAAGAATGAGTAAGTATTATATAAAGTGCCAAAAAATTTTCTCCTTACTTCATCAACACCATTTTCGTCAAATTTCAGATTATCCCACGGTTGAGCATTTGATATCATATACCATCTAAGGGCGTCTGTTCCGTGTTTTTCTATTGTCGAGAATGGGTCAACAGCATTGCCTAAACGCTTCGACATTTTTGCTCCTTTTTTGTCTAATACTAATCCGTTCGAGATAATATTTTTAAATGCTACCGAATCGAAAAGCATTACTGCTATTGCATGTAGAGTAAAAAACCAACCTCTTGTTTGATCAACTCCTTCGGCAATATAATCGGCAGGAAATACCGAACCAAAATTCTCTTTATTCTCAAAAGGATAATGTGCTTGTGCATATGGCATAGCTCCCGAATCGAACCAAACATCTATTAAGTCGGTTTCGCGTTGCATTTTTTTGCCTTTTGGCGATACTAGAATAATATCATCAACAAATGGTCTGTGCAAATCGAATTTTTCGTAATTTTCTTTCGAATTATCATTATCAACAAAATCGACTAAAAGATTTTTTTTCATAAATCCTGCTTTTATCGATTTATCGATTTCATCTTTTAATTCTTTTACCGAACCAATACATATTTGTTCTGAATGGTCGTTTGTTGCCCATATTGGCAAAGGAGTTCCCCAGTATCTCGATCGCGAAAGATTCCAATCTACCAAATTCTCTAACCATTTACCAAATCTTCCTGTTCCTGTCGATTCCGGTTTCCAGTTAATTGTAGCGTTTTTCGATAGTAGCTTGTCTTTTACAGCTGTAGTTTTTATAAACCACGAATCGAGAGGATAATAAAGAACCGGTTTGTCGGTTCTCCAGCAATGAGGATACGAGTGTTCGTATTTTTCTATTTTAAATGCTTTATTATCTTTTTTAAGTTTTACAGCAATATCAACATCGAGAGAAGGAGTGTTTTTGTCGGCATTTTCCAGATATTCATTTTTAACATATCGTCCGCTGAATTCTTTCATTCCGTCTATAAATCTTCCTTGTTTATCGACTAATGTTAAAGACCCTATGCCATTTTGCTTGGCGGCTCTAAAGTCGTCGGCACCAAAACTTGGGGCAAGATGTACAATGCCTGTTCCATCTTCGGTAGTAACAAAGTCGGCTATTATAACTTTAAAAGCATCTCCATCGGTAGGTTGATGATAAGGAAGTAATTGTTCGTATCTTATTCCTTCGAGATCGGTTCCTAAAAATTCGCAGATTACTTTATATGGTATTTTCTTTTCTCCTTTTTTATAATCTTCTAATTTAAGGTCTTTATTTTCTTCCGAGAAAAATTTGCCTAATAGCGATTTAGCTAAAATAACAGTAATTGCTTCTCCGGTATATTGATTAAAAGTACGTACTTTTACATAATGAATGCCTTTACCAACGCCCAATGCTGTGTTCGATGGTAATGTCCAAGGAGTAGTTGTCCATGCAATAAAGAATAAGTCGGTATCTATATTTTTAAAAAGAAATTCTGACTTATCGTTTCTTAGTACTTTTATTTGTGCTACTATGGTTGTGTCTTTTACATCGCGGTAACAACCCGGTTGGTTTAATTCGTGTGTGCTTAAACCTGTTCCTGCGGCAGGCGAAAATGGCTGAATACTATATCCTTTATAAAGAAGTTTCTTCTTATATAATTCTTTTAATAAGTACCATACAGATTCTATATATCTATTATCGTAAGTAATATACGGATCGTCCATATTTACCCAATAACCCATTTTATGAGTAAGGTCTTTCCATATATCTGTATATTTCATTACTTCTTTACGGCAGGTATCGTTATATTCTTTTACCGAGATAGATTTTCCGATATCTTCTTTGGTAATACCTAATTTCTTTTCAACTGCTAATTCAACAGGTAAACCATGAGTATCCCATCCTGCTTTTCTTTTAACAAGAAATCCTTTCATCGTTTTATATCGGCAGAAAATATCTTTTATGGTACGTGCCATTACATGATGAATTCCGGGCATTCCATTTGCCGAAGGTGGACCTTCATAAAATACAAAAGTTGGTTTTCCTTCACGAGTACTTATACTCTTATGAAACATATCTTTTTTATCCCAATCTTTAAGGATGTCTTTATTTATTTGCGATAAATCTAATTTTTTGTATTCAGGAAAATTCTTACTCATCAGATTATATTTTAATGTGTTATAATATCTTAAAGTTTGCAAAGATAAATTTATATAGTAAAAAAAACAATCAAATACCTGTTAAAGACAATAAATATTATTACAATTTAGTAGTATTTTTGTTTGTTCTGAATGTAATTGAAAGATTTATAAACAATTGCATTTTATAAACTTAAAATATACAACTAATAAATTTGGAGTTTTTAAGAACCCCAAATTTGGGTATTTATAAATCGGGATTATTCGCATTGCTTCCCACTATCCATAGTACATTCATGCAATTTGTCACACTTTTGGTCAAGTAGCCAAAGGGAATTTCACCCTAAGCCTCTCACAGAACTGCACTTGACAATCTCTCGTCATACGGCTCTTCGTATGAGTTAAACAACCAAAAGACTTTTACAGTCTTATTCTTATGTGGTATAAACACTTTGAAATTATTTCGAATACGTATGTAATACCGCAAATTATTTTCATTTAAAAAAGCTAACCATTGCTTTCCAATAAACTCTCTATCAGCAACAATACAATCAATAGTATCTTTAACAAATAGATTAATATACCTGTTAATTAAATCAATACGTTCTTTAGAATTTTAATTGCCTCTTTTTGGCAGCATACTAAACACTAACGAAAATGCAACGTCGTGATATACAACACCTAACACAAATACATTAATGTCAATTTGTCCAAATTTCCAGTTAGTACGGTCAATTGATAAAGTTTACTTCTCTTTTGATGGCAATAGATTGAATATAACCTAGTATAATGTTAGAATCAAAAGTAAACCTAGCAATAAATCCTTGAATACGTCTAAGCGATGAACCTGCTTATAATAAAGTACTAATTAATTTAACTTTGAATAATTAATGTAATTAGTTAAAATTTAATTTTTATTTTTTATTTCGAAAATATGTATATTAAATCGTAATTAGTATTAATTTTGAATTTAAATAATATATTATCCGTTAAATAATTTTATAGGAAATTTAAAGGAAGCAAATCAATTTATTGCATACATTTTTTGTAAATACATTTTTTAGTACATGAAGTTATTTTATCATATTGGCAGATATTTTTTACTAATGTCGCATGTTTTTTCTAAACCCGATAAATATAGAGTTTTTTATAAACAGACTATTCGCGAAATTGAATCTTTGGGTATAGACTCAATTGGAATTGTTACAATTATTTCTGTATTTATGGGTGCTATAATTACAATTCAAACAGCTTACAATACAGATAATCCATTATATCCCAGTTATTTAATAGGCTTGACGGTCAGAGATACTTTGTTGTTAGAATTTTCGTCAACAATTATTGCATTAATTCTTGCCGGAAAAATAGGGTCGAATATTGCATCAGAGATTGGAACAATGAGAATAACTGAGCAAATTGATGCTCTGGAAATTATGGGAGTTAATTCGGCAAATTATTTAATCTTACCTAAAATTATTGCAGCCATATTTTTTCTCCCATTTTTAACGATTATAAGTATTTTTATTGGTTTGTTTGGAGGTTGGATCGCCGGAGTATCGACAGGAGTCATTAGTACACAAGATTATATTTACGGTATTCAATATGCGTTTACTCCATATTATATAATTTATGGTTTGATTAAGGTCTCTGTTTTTGCTTTCATTATTACATCTATTTCGTCATATTATGGGTATTATTCTCATGGAGGGTCTTTGGAAGTTGGTAAATCGAGTACTCTGGCCGTAGTAAACAGTAGTATATTCATATTGGTTTTTAATCTTATTTTAACACAATTATTGCTTTCATGATAGAAGTTAAAAACATTTATAAATCGTTTGAACATACAAATGTCTTAGAAAATATTTCTGAAACATTTGAAAAAGGAAAGGCAAACCTTATTATTGGTCAAAGTGGATCGGGAAAAACAGTATTACTTAAATCTATTATAGGTTTACATGATATAGATAGTGGAGAAATTGTTTTCGATGGTAAAGTTTTTAATAAAATGGATTTTAAAAAGAAAAAAACTATAAGAAAACAAATGGGTATGCTATTTCAAGGAGGGGCGTTATTCGATTCTAATACTGTTGAAGAAAATGTTATGTTTCCTCTCGATATGTTTACAGATATGACTTACGACGAAAAACGTGAAAGGGCTAATGAATGCTTAAAAAGAGTAGATATAATTAATAAAAACAATCTGTCTCCATCAGAAATTAGTGGAGGAATGAAGAAAAGAGTTGCTATTGCTCGTGCAATAGCCCTAAATCCAAAATATTTATTTTGCGATGAACCAAATTCTGGGCTTGATCCTAAAACTGCAATTTTGATTGATAATTTAATAAAGGAAATAACAGAAGAATATAATACAACTACAATAATTAATACTCATGACATGAATTCGGTATTAGCTATTGGCGATAAAGTAATATTTATTTATAATGGGAAAAAATGGTGGCAAGGAACTAATAATGATCTGTTTAAATCTGATAATAAGGAATTAAATGATTTTGTATTTGCATCGAAATTAGCTCAGAAAATTAAAGGTTTATAAAATTATTAATATACATTTTTGTTATTCTATCTCTTCGTAATCGATATATTTGCCTGAATCTTTTTTTGTGTTTTTCTTTTTTGTATTTATATTTTTTATTGTAATTTCTCCTTCGTTTTTGTTTTCATTTGAAGAATCTTTTTTCGATTGTTCAAAGTTGTCTCGGAGATTATTTATGTATCGTGCGAAAAAATATTTAATTAAGTATTTTAAAATAAAATACAAAATTAAAAAAATGAGTATAAATTTTAAGAAAGCTGTCATATAATAAGAATTGTTAATTATAAATAATTACGAATAATTAATTTTAATACAAGAAACATATTAATATCTTATATTATTTGTTAATTCTTTCATCTTGTAATTATATTTGCATGAAAGGTTTTTAACAAAGATATTTATTTAATTTACATAATAATATTTTTTTAAAACTGTATTTTTACAAAGTTACAAATTTATAAAATATTTTATATATGGAAACGGTTGTTAGTGGAATACGTTCTACAGGAAATTTGCATTTAGGGAATTATTTTGGAGCTTTAAAGAATTTTGTTAGAATGCAACATGATGCGAATTGTTATTTTTTTATTGCCGATTATCATTCCTTAACTACTCATCCTACTCCCGATGATTTACATGGTAGAGTAAAACAAGTTTTGGCTGAATATTTAGCGGCCGGACTGAACCCTGATAGATCGACTATATATTTGCAATCGGATGTGCCGGAGGTAATAGAGCTGTATTTGTTGCTTAATATGAATGCTTATATTGGCGAGTTAGAGCGAACTTCCTCGTTTAAAGATAAAGTAAGGAAAAATCCGGAGAATGTAAATGCCGGATTATTAACATACCCGGTATTAATGGCCTCTGATATTTTAATACATCAAGCATCAAAGGTTCCTGTAGGAAAAGATCAAGAACAAAATCTTGAAATGACGCGAAAATTTGCTCGAAGATTTAATAATATGTATAAGGTAAAATATTTTAAAGAACCTCAACCCTATAATTTTGGAAATGAATTAATAAAAATACCGGGATTAGATGGTAGTGGAAAAATGGGAAAATCTGAGGGAAATGGAATATATCTATTCGATGATGCAAAAACTATTAGAAAAAAAGTAATGAAAGCTGTTTCTGATAGTGGACCAACGCAGTTAAATCAAGAAAAACCCGAAGCAATAAAAAATTTATTTACTTTAATGAATGCAGTATCCGAAAAAGACACAATTGATTATTTTAACAAGAAATATAATAATTGCGAAATACGATATGGTGATTTAAAAAAACAATTAGCTGAAGATATAATAAATGTTACAACACCTATTCGTGAAAGGATAATTGACATTTTAGCTGATGATGAATATTTAAGTAAGGTTGTAAAGCAGGGAGCAGAAAAGGCTAGAGAAAGTGCTGTAAAAACTGTAAAAGAAGTTAGGGAAATTATAGGTTTTAAACCATTTTAGAATAAACAAATTAGAAACCTCGGATAATAAATTCCGAGGTTTTTTTGTTTTTATTTATATATTATTTCGAATGAAGTTTTTTGATAATAAAAATTTGTTGTATGAAATGCTTATGTGTTAAAAGGCTTCCATTTTTTAGCTAAACCTCCAATTCCTGTTTCTCTATATGCGCTTTGAAGGTCTCGTCCTGTTTCTGCCATTGTTTCAACAGCATCGTCGAACGAAATTTTATGCCCTCCGTCTGTAAATAGCGAATAAATAGAACATTCTTGAGCTTTAGCTGCAGCTATTGCATTTCTTTCAATACAAGGAATTTGCACATAACCTCCTACCGGATCGCATGTTAATCCTAAATTATGTTCAAATCCCATTTCTGCTGCATATTCAATTTGACGCAAAGAGCCTCCGTTTATTTGGGTTGCTGCTGCTGCTGCCATAGCACATGCCGTTCCTATCTCTCCCTGACAACCAACTTCTGCTCCGGAAATTGATGCATTAGTCTTTACAATATTCGCTATTAAACCTGCTGTTGCAAGTGCTTTTATTATTTTGTTTTCGTTTATATTCGATTCTTTATATAAATAATATAACAATCCGGGTAAAACTCCTGAAGACCCACATGTTGGTGCAGTTATTATTCTTCCACCAGCGGCATTTTCTTCTGATACTGCTAAGGCATAAGAAAACAATAATCCTTGATTTTTTATATTATCATGAGAATTCATAGCTTTAATGTAGTAAGTACTCGCTTTTCGGGGCAAATGAATATCGCCGGGCAACACCCCTTCGTTTTCTATACCATTACGAATAGTTTCTTTCATGATACTCCAAATGTGTTTTAAGTATTCCCAAATTTCTTGTCCTTCCTTGTCTTCAACATATTCCCAAAATGTTTTTCCTTGTAAGTAGCAGTAATCTAAAATGTCAGATAAATTAGTTTTGTCATATACTTTTTTGTTGCTAAGAATGCCATTTTTATCTTGTAAATCTCCACCTCCAATGCTATAAACCTCCCAACTGTCTATAACTTTATTTTCTGAATTTAAAGCTTCTAAAATCATCCCGTTTGGATGTAGGGGTAACATTTTATCGGCTTTCCAAAATATTTTAACTTCTTTATTTTTAAAAGCATTAATAATTGCTTTATCGGTTTTATGTCCCTTGCCTGTTGCTGCTAAACTGCCATATAATGACGCTGTAAACAATTGAGCACCAGGGTTTTTGTTCAAGAAGTGTATTGCTGCTTTGTATGGGCCTATTGTGTGGCTGCTCGATGGACCATATCCTATTTTATATATTTCTTTTATCGATTGCATAAAATTTATGTTATAATACTATTTGTAATTGAATTTTCTTTTAATTGTAACTAATTATTTATGTTGGCAAAAGTAAATCAATTTTTATTTTCAGAAATATTTTTTGACCATTTAAGTAAAATTCCTGCAATATTTGTTGCATGACTGCTTATTGAACGTAAATCGTTCATTATTTCAAGATGAGTCTTACTGCTCGAAATAGTATCGTTTACTTGATTTCTTAATCGTTCAAAATGATGTTTTTCAAATTCAATTGATATGTCTTTATATTTACTATATTTTTTTTTCATGGCTTTAGCCTTCTCTAGATTTACATCTCGGAAAACTTTTAGTGCCCTACTTAATTGTTTTTGAGTTTTATTATGATAATTAATTAATTCATCCTTTCCTTCTTTTGAAAATTCATAATTACTGCTTGACCATATTTTTGCTTTCTCAAGCATTTTATTAGAAATAATATCGGTTATCTGCTCAAATTCTTTAACAGTGTACATTATCTGAAATGCTTCATTAACACGAGTGTCGTTAGTCTTTTCATTTGTAATTTTTAATAGAAATGTTGTTATCTTGTCTCTTAAAAAATTAATTTCGTTTGACGTAATTTTAATGCTGTCGAATAATTTCTTGTCTTTAATTAGAAAAGGAATAATAATATCAGAGTTTATATCCTGAACGAGTTTTCCCATTCTTATGGTTTCTTGTTTGGCAAGAGATAAAGCTAACGATGGTGTTTTTATATGTTTGAAGTCTAAATATTTTGTGTGCAATTTTGCTTTTTTTATCTCGGGTTTTTCTGGTAGTATTTTTGTAATTTTTTTCGAGAAAAAATCTAAAAATGGGAAAAGTATAATAGTTAGAGTAATATTGAAAAATGTATGAGCATTTGCTATTTGCCGTGGTATAAGATTAGATGATATGCCATTTCCTTTTGGCGACAAATATTGAATAAGTTCGGAAAATTGAGGAATCCACCAAATAAAAACAATTACTCCAATCGTTTTAAAGATAGTATGAGCAAGAGCTACTCTTTTAGCCTCATTGCTTGCTTTTATACTAGCTAATATTGCTGTTATAGATGTACCAATATTTGCTCCAAGTATCAGAGGAATACTAGCTTCTAACGATAATAGATTTTGAGATCCTAAAACAATCATAATACCAATAAAAGCACCGCTACTTTGAATTAAAGCCGTGAACAATGTCCCTGCTAAAATTCCAATAATAGGATTTTCTAATTGCAGTAAAGTATTTACAATAGGAGAGTATGTTCGTAAAGGAACCATTGAGTCTGACATAATGTGCATTCCATAAAATAGAATTCCAAAGCCTAAAATACCTTTTCCGATATTTTTTATTTGTGCTTTTTTAGAAAATGAGCTAAATAAAAATCCTATTCCAATTAAAAATAATGAATAGTTTGATAAACGAAAAGCAATAAGTTGAGCAGTAATTGTTGAACCAATTCCGGCACCAAGGATTATTCCTAGAGTTTGTTTAAAGCGTATAAGCTTTGAATTAACAAAACTTACAAGCATTACTGTTGTAGCACTGCTGCTTTGTATCATAGTAGTTACAAATGCTCCAACAACTACAGCAATATGTTTTTTGTGAGTTAATTTACTAAGAATCGATCTCATCTTATCTCCTGCAGCTTCTTGCATGCCGTCGCTTAATATCCCCATTCCCAGAAAAAACAAGCCTAAACCTCCCAATAAACCAATAAATAGAATAAATACCCAATTCGATTTGCGAGCAGTAAAATGAAATATTAATGGTTTCTCTGATGAGTTATTTTCTAATTGAACAGAAATAATGTATTCTCCTTCTTTATCGCCAAGATAAATTTCTGTTTCTGCAATACCTAAAGAATCAGTATGTGATATTTGTTTTGTTATTTTAAAATTTTTAGAACCTTCTGGAGATGTAAGTTTTCTAAAAATTACTCTGGTATTATATACCGCTTTAGAGCTTGAATTAATAACTTTTACTTTTATAGAATTCTTTAATTTTGTATTCGCTATTTGAATTTGATTATCTCCCGAAAAATTTGGATTGTTAATAGAGATAGGTTTTATTATAGTATAAATAGGAACAGTATCTTGCTTTTGAGCAGATATATTTATTGTTAAATTTATATTTAGCAATATTAATCCTAATATTCTAAAAATAATTCGATTCATTATCTAGAAAAATTATTTCTGCTTGAATGTATTTAGTCTTTTCTAAAAAAAATAATTATAAAAAGAAAAGCTATTATAATTAATTGCAAAACTGTTTTTTAGTTTTTCTTTATTCTTATTGCTGATGTTTTTTGATATAGATTATTATTTTTAATCTTTGTATTATCAATATTGAATTGTAATTTGTTTTTAGAAATTATTCGAATAAGATCTTGGTTGCTTGAGTTGTAATTATCGTTTGAACTCTTTATGTTGCCGGGAAAGTTTTTAGATACAAAAGTCATATTGCTTAATAATGTACTTACATATGCATTCCATAAACCTTTATTGCATTTATTAGAAATAATATTTAAAGAATCGATTTCTATTTCTGTGTCAGAAATATTTCGATAATTAAATGATCTATCTGGTAATTCGTATTTTCTATCATTCCATTGAGAATTTATCTCAAATTCTGTATTAATTTTTCGATAACTATATTTTAAATTATTAATAGAATCTGTTTGATTATTGAATTCTTTAATTTTAAAATTAAAAAATTCAATTTTCTCTACTCCTGTTTCATTTTCAATAAATATTTGCAGGTGTTCGCTAACAACCGAAGTTGTAGTTGTATTCTTTTGTTTATTGTTAACTTGTACTTTTAACAAAACTATTGCCTCGTTATATTTTGTAAAAAATGTACTAACTATTTTAGTTTTTTTGTTATTAAAATTTAAAACAGCATTAGCTTTTGCAAAATCTTGAAATTTTGTTGCATACTCTGAAAATTTATTCGATTCTTCTAAGTTTGTGTAATCGTCTGTAATATTCTTAAATTCGCAATTGTTTAATAGAGTAATTATTGCTCTTGCTCTTATAGATGCCTGTTGGATGGCTTTTTCTTCTTTCATGCTTGGATCTGATATCCCTATTGCAAAGTATGTGTTTCTAGAATTGGGATGGGAAGAAAAAAACCATTCGGGAATTCTTTCCGGAATAATATCATAGATATGTTGTAAATTCCTTTGAGTCTGTTTTTCAAATTCTTCATCGAAAAGTTTCTCATATTCTTTTTTTTGATCTAATGTTGAAAAATTTTTCTTTTCGATTTTAGAAAATTTTTTAGAAAATTTAATATCTTGTCCGTAAATTCTAAACGAACTTATCAAAATCATTAGTAATAGAATAATATTTTTCATTACAATTATGTGTTTAATAACTTTCAAAGTTACTAAAATTTTATAGGATGTTTTTTGTTAAATAATAATACAGAAAATATGCATCAATTCCAATTTCTTTTCGTCTGTTAAATATGTCCTAATCCGAACATTAATATTCATAATCGAACGTGTTTTTATTTTCCCAAAACACATAAAACTCAAGTATTGAAAGAATTAGTGTTTTTGGATTACTCTTTGATAGAAAATAAAAAATATTATTAATATGAAAAAAGGAATTATTTTTGTTTTATTGCTTTTTATTGTTACAATTGTTAAAGCAGAAAACGATGGAAAGAAATATACGACTAAGCAGGTAAAAAAAGATAGTCCAAAGATTGATGGGGTACTAAATGATGTTGCTTGGGACTTAGTTGAATGGAGTGACGATTTTGTTCAAAGAGAACCTTATGATGGAAAATTACCTTCGCAGAAAACCGCGTTTAAGATATTGTACGACGAAAATAATATCTACATAGCTATAATGGTTTTCGATACAGAACCCGATAGTATTGTAAAAAGAATTGCTCATAAAGATAATATTGATGGAGATCAAGTTGTTGTTCAATTCGATAGTTATAACGATAATCTTACAGCATTCTCATTTATGGTTAGTGCATCGGGAGTAAAAACCGATTTTCTTATTTCTAATGATGGAGATAACGAAGATTATGATTGGAATCCTATTTGGGATGTAAAAACAAGTATTTCTGATGATGGATGGGTAGCTGAGATGCAAATTCCACTCACACAATTACGTTTTAACGGAAACGAAGAACAGTTATGGGGTTTAAATGTAGGACGATTTCTTTTTCGTAAAGCAGAATTAGATCTTTGGTCTCCTATTCCTCAAGATTCGCCGGGTTGGGTAAGTAAATTTGGCGAACTACATGGAATTGATAAAATAAGACCCAAAAAAGAAATTTCCTTAATTCCTTATATTGTTGGAAAAATCGAACGTTTTGAAAAAGAAGAAGGAAATCCATTTCAAACAGGAAAACGGAGCAAACTAGTTGCCGGTTTTGACGCGAAAATTGGTATTACAAATAACCTTACTATTGATTTAACTGTTAATCCCGATTTTGGACAAGTTGAAGCTGATCCGTCAGAAGTAAATCTTACAGCTTTCGAGACTTATTTTCAGGAAAAACGTCCGTTTTTTATAGAGGGTCGTAATATTATGAATTATCAATTAATGCCCGGAGGGGGAGATCTTTCAAGCGAGAATTTATTTTATTCTCGAAGAATAGGAAGAACACCTCACTATTATCCCGATACTGAGTCGGATGAATATGTTAATATGCCTGATAATACAACAATATTAGGGGCAGTAAAATTAACAGGAAAAACAAAAAAAGGTTGGTCAATTGGGGTTCTTGAAAGTATTACCAGTAAAGAAGAAGCTGAAATTGATAATGCAGGAAGTAGAAAATTTGAAACCATTGAGCCATTTACAAATTACTTCTTAGGGCGACTGCAAAAAGATATAGACGAAGGTAATACATCTATTGGTGGTATGTTTACTGCTACAAACAGAAATATTGATTCCGACGACTTATTGTTTTTGCATAAAGAAGCATATACCGGAGGTGTAGATTTTAGACATCAATGGAAAGATAAAACATATTTTTTTAATTTTAAAGGAATATTTTCTCATGTAATAGGCGACCCTGAAGCAATATTGAATACACAAACTTCTTCGGCCAGATATTTTCAACGTCCAGATGCTAGTTATTTATCGGTCGATTCATCGAGAACTTCTTTGTCGGGAACAGGAGGATCAATTCAAATTGGGAAAATGGGGAATGGGCATTTTAAGTATGCAGCTTTCTTAAATTGGAAATCACCCGGATTAGAGCTTAACGATATGGGGTATTTGAGAAATACTGATAATATTATGCAGATATTTTGGATGCAATATCGTATTTGGGAACCATTTAGTATTTTCAGGAGTATAAATGTGAATTTTAATCAATGGAGCGGTTGGAATTTTGGAGGCACAAATGTTTTTAATGGTGCTAATGTTAATTTTCATATGCAATTTAAAAATTATTGGAGTTTTGGAATGGGATTAAATCCTGATTTCGGCTCTATTTCTGCGTCATCTCTTCGTGGTGGACCATCATTTAAAGAATCTGGAAACTTTGGAATGTGGACAAATCTAAGAACTGACGACAGGAAAGATGTTAATTTGAGTTTTGGCTCATTTACTCTTTGGGGATTCGAAAATCAAGTTGAAATTAAAAATTTTTGGGCAGGAATAAATTATAAACCATTTGATGCTTTTAGTTTACGTTTTTCCCCGAGTATTAGTAACAGACAAAGCGATTTGCAATATATTGCTACCGAGAGTATTATGGACGATAATAGATATCTTCTTGCATCAATTAATCAGAAGACATTAAGTATGTCGATAAGAATTAACTTAAATCTTACTCCCGATTTTTCAGTTCAATATTATGGTCAACCATTTGTAGCTGCCGGGAAATACTCGAATTTTAAAAGAGTAACTGATCCAATAGCAGATAAATATAACGATAGATTTCAAATATTTAATGATAATGAAATATCTTATAATGTTAATGATGAAATTTATAATATCGACGAAAATTCTAATGGATCTATAGATTATAGCATTGAGAATCCTAATTTTAATATCTTGCAATTTAGATCGAATCTGGTTGCACGTTGGGAATACAAACCGAGTTCAATACTTTATGTAGTTTGGTCGCAGGGTAAAAGCGATTATTATAGTAATGGTAATTTTGCTTTTTCTGATGTTAATAATTTAATCGATATTTATCCGCATAATATTTTCTTAGTAAAACTATCGTATCGATTTGGTGTTTAAATATTTTTGCCACAAATGCACTACTGTTATTAATAAACAATTATTATTTAGTTTTGAATTAGTGGTTATTCTTTAACTAAATTTAATTCTTCTATTTTCTGTAAAATAGTTTCTTTGTCATTAATAACAGTATTTATAAGTTTTTTATGCCAGTATTGTACTTTGTCTTTATTGTTTAATTCTTTATTAGCAAGTATCAGATAGTAAAAAGACAAGCCGTAAATGTGCGATTCTATTGAATTTTCTCCTTGTAATACCGATTCAAATAACTGTATTGATTTCTCATAGTTTTTAGCAGAAATAAATTCTAATCCTTTTTCGAAATTGCTTAGTTTCTTGCTAAAAGTATTATCAAGTATTATATTTTTAAAAAAGAAACACGCTTGATTGCAATGTTCTGTTAAATCTATTATGTTATCGGATGTGTCTATTATTGCGAAGAAAAGTTTGAATTTTAGTACTTCGTTTATTTTAGTAAAATGATATTGTTTGGGACAAATAGGAATTCCTTCTGATTTTACTAATTTATAGTCTTTATTAGTAGTTTTGCCTGTAATTGAAATGTCTTTTGATGCACAAAACCATCCACCTTTTTCTAATTTATTTTGTATAGATAAATATATAATTGTATTTGTTGAAGTTATTTCAATTTTGTCGATAATTAGCGACTCATGACTTTTTTGATTATATGCAGGGTTCTCAAATACTTGAGCCGATAGCGAAAGACTAAAAAAACAAAGAAATAGTATAATGGACGTTTTCATGTGTTTATATTTTTTGTAAACTTAATAACCTGAGTTCGATATAAGAAAAACCCTATTTTGCTTATAAAAAACAAGAATTATTATTACATTAAAGTATTGAAACCTAAATATTTAATGTAAATAATAATGTAAATTTAGTTGATTTTTTTTATTTAACAGATGAATTCTGCAAAGAATTTGAATTAATCATGAGGGGGACACCATATTGAAAGAGAAAGTGGTTTAAAGCGAAGAAATAAATCTTCGAAGTTAAATAATACTTAAGTA
>CAZDCZ010000027.1:0-34947 GCA_964504155.1 uncultured Bacteroidales bacterium
CTTTCAGTCTTTTTGTAAAGTTAACCGCTTAGCGGCTTTTCGGAGTAGGCTCAATTATTCCATATTCAATCTGAAGAACAATTCTTTCAATTAAATAATCACTTCCATGCGGATCGTATTTTTGTTTTAAATCGGAGCCAAAAAGTCGTGCTACTGTTTGCCAAAAAACTGCCGAAAAAGAACCTCTTAATTCTTTTAATAAAACATACGAAGTGCTACCTATCTCTCTATCAATTAACTTAAGAAGTAATCGTCCTTGAGTAATTGTTAAATGTTTCAGCTTATCTCCAAATTCGTCTTTTAGTTCTTTTTCTATACTTTTTACATATTTTCTTTTTTCGTTCTCTGTTTTTAATTTAGAAAACTCACTTTCCATTTCATCAAATTTTTTTTTTGCTAATATAGCATATGGATATACTTTTTTTAAATCTCGGGTTAATTTTCTATACCTTCTTCTGCGATATCTATTCTTAAATTTAATTTCGGGAAAAACAACTACTTCTTTAATATTGCTGTGAGGAATTGTTTTCCCATCAACTAATACACTATTTAAAAACATTATACTATCGTTAATAGTAGTAACGCACTGTGAATACGAAATTTTATTTATTAATATCGAAAAAAACAATATAACTAGAGCTTTTCTTTTCATATAAATTAATGTTCAATAATTATACCCAACTTCAAATAAAACTCAAATTTACAAACATAAAAACAAAAATTTCAATAATAATTATTGTAATAATAAAATTAATAATTTTATTATCAACTTTATATATATAATTTGAATAACAATTTATAATTTTGCATTCTTGTTTGAAAAGAAATAATATCATTTTAAATATTTAATAATATGGCAAATAAAATCAATGTTAATGTACATTCCGAAATAGGAGATCTTGAAGGAGTTATACTTCATACTCCAGGAAAAGAAGTAGAAAACATGACTCCAAAAAATGCTGAACGAGCATTATATAGCGATATATTAAATCTTTCTGTAGCTCAAAAAGAATATTCTCAATTAAATAAAGTATTAAAAAAACTTACTAATACATTCGAAGTAAGAGATTTACTTACAGACATCTTAATTAACGATAAAGTTAAAAAAACTCTAATCGGAAAAATTTGTCAATATGAGAATATTTGCAATCTAAATGGTCATTTAAACTCTTTAAGTCCACAGGAACTAACAAGACAACTTATTGAAGGCGTAGTTTTAGAAAAAAATACTTTAACAAGTTATTTAAGCAAAGAGAGATATTCTTTGCGACCACTACACAATTTTTTTTTTACACGAGATGCTTCAATGTCGGTTTTAGATGATGTATTAATTGGACGTATGGCAAATGATGTAAGAGTTAGAGAATCGCTTATAATGGAAGCTATTTTCGATTATCACGAAAATTTTGCAACAAAAACCGTGAACCCAATTAACAGTGCTAAATATTTAGCTAATGCAAGTATAGAAGGAGGCGATGTTCTTATAGCCCGCGACGACATATTATGCATTGGGAATGGTGCTAGAACTAATTCCGAAGGGATAGATTTTATTCTAGAAAAACTATTAGAACAAAAGGAAAAGAAACGTCATATACTTATTCAGGAATTACCTCATCAACCAGAGTCATTTATTCATCTCGATATGGTTTTTACTTTCCTAAATACTAACGAATGTATGGTTTACGAACCATTGATTATGAAAACCAACAAGTACCAAACTATTCATATCACGATAGAGAATGGAAAAGTAATTTCGATTAAAGAAGAAGACAACTTACTAAAATCGTTAAAAGACTTAGGTATGGATCTTAAACCAATATTTTGTGGTGGGAAAAAAGACAGTTGGACACAAGAAAGAGAACAATGGCATAGTGGAGCCAATTTTTTTGCAGCAGGTCCCGGAAAAGTTATTGGATATGGCAGAAATACCAATACTATGGCTGAAATGAACAAAAATGGTTACGAAATATTAAAAGCTAATGATATTATTAAAAACAAAATTGACATAAAAAATTACAAAAAATATGTTATTGCATTAGAAGGCTCTGAACTTCCACGTGGTGGTGGTGGAGCCAGGTGTATGACAATGCCTGTTCGAAGAAAACCTGTAAAATGGTAATTTTTATGTATTCAAAGCCGTTAGAAAAATCCAACGGCTTTTTTATTAACATTTTCTATTATAATCGAATTTATTAGTTAAAATAAGAGTTCTAAAAACTAAGCATAAATTATACAATATTTTTAACCATATCGGCAGCTTCTTGAAGAGTTATTGCAGAAAATACTTTTAATCCCGACTCATCTATAAGCTTTTTCCCTTCTTCTGCATTAGTTCCTTGAAGACGAACAATTACCGGGATTTCGATATTTCCGATAGACTTATATGCATCAACTACTCCCTGCGCTACTCTATCGCAACGAACAATTCCGCCAAAAATATTAATTAAAATTGCATTTACATTTTTATCTTTCAAAATAATTCTGAATCCTGCTTCAACGGTTTTGGCACTAGCAGAACCTCCAACATCAAGAAAATTTGCAGGATCGCCTCCGGCAAGTTTTATTATATCCATTGTCGCCATGGCAAGACCTGCCCCATTAACCATACAACCAACATTTCCATCGAGTTTAACAAAATTCAAATTATACTTTTTTGCTTCTAATTCTACCGGGTCTTCTTCGGTAACATCTCTCATTTCTTCATATTCATGATTACGAAATAATGCATTATCGTCGATATTTACTTTTGCGTCGGCTGCAATAATCTTATTATCTGATGTTTTAATAATTGGGTTTATTTCGAATAAAGAAGCATCACTTTTTTCGTAAGCATTATATAATGACATAACAAATTTAACCATTTGCTTAAAAGCCTTACCCGATAAATTTAATTTAAAAGCTATTTTTCTAGCTTGATATGCTTGAATTCCGACTCTTGGGTCAATCTCTTCTTTATAAATCAGTTCAGGAGTATTTTTTGCTACAGTTTCAATATCCATACCTCCTTCGGTAGAATACATGATTATATTTCTTGCTTTGCTTCTATCTAGTAAAACACTCATGTAATATTCTTGCACAGGACTTTCGCCGGGATAGTAAATTCCTTGTTCTATTAACACTTTGTTTACTTTTTTCCCTTTGGGGCCTGTCTGATGTGTAACTAAATTCATTCCCAGAATCTCATTTGTATACTTACTAACATCGTTTATCGATTTTGCAATTTTTACTCCTCCACCCTTTCCTCTTCCTCCGGCATGAATCTGAGCTTTTACTGCCCAAGTATCTGTATTAGAATCTTTTGCTATTTTCTCGGCTATTATTATGCTATCTTCTACTGAATCGATAACAAAACCCAAGGGTACAGCAACTCCAAATTTTTTTAATATACTTTTTGCCTGATATTCATGAATATTCATAATTTCATTTTTTCGATGTTAAACGATATATATTAGAATACTTTCTAATATATATCTAATTTCATTTTATATTTACGAATTTATTCATTTTAATATATTTTTACGAATTTTTAATGACGAATTTATTCATTTTAATATGAGAAAATTACAAAATAACGAACTCAATAGGATATCTGTTAACGATTTTAAGAAAGCAAAAAAGAATCCAATAATCGTAGTACTCGATAATATACGAAGTTTAAATAATATTGGCAGTGTTTTTAGAACCTCAGATGCCTTTTTAGTTAATAGTATATATTTATGTGGCATTACAGCACAACCTCCACATAAAGACATTCACAAAACGGCTCTTGGAGCTACAGAATCAGTCGATTGGAAATATTTTAATACAACAAAAGAAGCTATTTTAGAACTTAAAAAAGATAATTATAAAATAGTTTCTATAGAACAAGCTGAAAACAGTACAGAGCTACAAGATTTTAAAGTAAACAAAAACGATAAGTATGCTCTAATATTTGGACACGAAGTTAAAGGTGTACAACAAGAAATAGTTAATATCAGTGATTCGTGCATAGAAATACCTCAATACGGAACAAAACATTCTTTCAATATATCTGTAAGTGCCGGTATCGTTCTTTGGGATATTTTTAATAAGTTATAAGTAAATATTAAAATATCTAAACTTAATAAAAAAGGCGATTCAAATGAATCGCCTTTTCTATTTGAGAAAAATATTATTACTCTATAATAGTTTTAAAAGTATCGTTTTCGAAATACTTATAAAATTCTAAATCAGTTTTAGCTAATTCTTTTAAAGATGCATCTTTAGTGATAGCAGTTCTTAAGTTAGTAAGAACAATGTTATCGTCTGTTTTTCTTGCACCACAAACTGCTTTTAAATAATAATTAATAGCAGCTTCATCTTCTAAAACATCAATAGTTTTAATTGCATTATCGGTTTTTCCTGCTAATAACATAGCTAATGCTGTATTAAATGTTCTGTGATTTTGGAAATAATTTACAGCAGCATCGTATTTGCCATCCATAATCTTAATAATTCCAAGGTTATAATCAACAGTATTTCCGGCATCTGTAGCTTTAACGAAATACTCTTCAGCTGCTTCTTTATTACCTTCCATTAAAGCAATAACACCTAAATTATTAATTACACTAGCATCACCTTCTTTAAGTTCGTTAGCTTTTTCTATTGCAACTTTAGCATCGTCAAGATTACCAAGAAGAATATTTACATAAGCAATATTATTAAATGCTCTGTAACAACCATCGTATTTTTTAGCAGCACTTTTAAATATTGCTAATTTATTTTCTAAGTTAGTTTCAATTTTTCCGGCATAAAGAAGTTCTTCAATATTTAAAGTATCAGGATTGTTTTTTGCAAAATCTAATAATTCTTCATCAGAATATCCGGTAACGTCAACTTTAACTTTAATATCAGATCTTCTAAGTTGTGGAAGAATATCATCAGCTAACACTTTATAAGTAGCAGCAATGTTTTTTATTTCTTTTTCTCTTACAACCGGGTCAGAATACATTGAAAGAACTCTAAGAATAAGGTCTTTATCTTCGATTTTTGATTGTTCAACTAATACTTTAAAACCATCCCAATCTTCAGCTGTTGTCTTCATGTTATAAAGAGCTTCTGCATCTTCATCATTAATTTTAGCTTTACCGATAACTTTTGCTAAATATTTGTCAGCAGATTCTTTTCTTTTTACAGAAAGTTTCTCGTTTAAATCTAAAGGCCCATCAGGAGAAGCATAAGAAGATATTTCTATTCCTTTAAAATCATAATTTTCTTTTTCGTTAGTTTCTTTTACAAATTCTTCTAACAATTTAATATCTTCAGAAGTTAACTCAGATTTTTTAATATTAGAGCGCTGAATTACATAATGAATATCAGCATCTTTTTCGTTTGTGATAACTCTCTTAAATTTATCTGCTAAGATAATTGGCATTGGGTTATTCTGAACCAATGTAGGTGTAGAAATAACTCCATCAGCTAATTTCATAGAAACTAATGGAAGATTTTTATCTTTAATTGTTGCAACAGCTCTCATTTCAAGCTCAGCAACTCTCATATTTTCTGTATAAGGAATAACACCACTAAACTCAATAGGGCTTCCTGTTTCGTAAGCAATAACTTTATTATTTGCTTCTACTTTTTCGCCTTGGAAAGTTTTAGATTCTAAAACAGTTTCTTCTCCGTTATACTTAAGTACTGGAGTGAATTCTACAATAGCTTTCTTGTTAAACCATTCAGCAGGAATGTCTCCTTTAATTGAATATTCGACTTGATTACCATGCATTTCAAGCACTTTTGGAGTAACACTGTATTGAAGGTTTGACGCTTCTTCTTTCATTTTCTCTAAACCACCGCAACTGCTAAGAACAACTGCCGCTATTAAAAAAGATGTTAAATAAGTAATTCTTTTCATAGTCTGATTGATTATTTGTTTTATTTAATATTTGCACTGTTAAAGTACAAACTTACTAATGTTTTACTAATAATAAAAAAAAAAACTAACAATATTTTATTATACAAGTATTAAAGAGCTATTCTGTTGATGCCTTTTTTGTAATTTTTATTAAAAATCAGCTCTTTTAATTTTTCATAATCATCTTTATTTTTAACAAAATCGATATTATTTGCATCAATTATTAGTATCGACATATTGTTTTGCTGCTTAAAAAAGTCGTAATAACCTTGTTGAATTATTCTAAGATATTCTCCACTAATATCTTGTTCGTAATCACGACCTCTACTTTTTATGTTTTTAATCAAATTCTCTACATCTAAATGCAAATACACATATAAATCGGGTTTCGGAATCGATTTATATATTATATTAAATATCTGACGATATAAGCTATACTCGTCTTCTTTTAATGTAGCCTTTGCAAAAATCAGCGATTTCATAAAATAATAATCAGCAATAGAAAATGATTTAAACAGATCGAGTGAAGTAAGTTCTTCATTCAACTGGTAGTATCTTTCGGCTAAGAATGACAGTTCTAATTGGAAAGAATATCTATCGCGATTTTTATAGAATTTTGGTAAAAAAGGATTATCTGCAAATTTCTCTAGAATCGCTTTTGCATTCAATTCTTCAGAAATCATTTTACAAAGAGATGTTTTACCTGCTCCTATATTTCCTTCTATTACTACATAGCTGTTTTTCACTTACTTAATTCCTTTTTACTTTTATTAATAGTATTTACCTGTTTCCTTTATTTCAATAAATAAATAGTAATCTTTGAGAGATACAATATTATAAAAAAGCTGCTTTAAAATATATTAAAGCAGCTAAAAATATTTACTTTTTAATTAACAATTTCTAATATTTAGGAGTTTCGTTCATATTATAAAAGATAAATGACCAAAAATCAGTAGCTTCCTGAATTCTAATACTTGTAGGTTTACCTGCTCCATGTCCGGCTTTAGTTTGAATTCTTATTAATACCGGGTTTTTCCCTTTATATTTTTCTTGTAGTGTAGCAATATATTTAAACGAGTGTGCAGGGACAACTCTATCGTCGTGATCGGCAGTTTTAACCATAATAGCAGGATAATTCAAACCTTCTTTAATATTATGTATTGGCGAATAGTTATACAGATTTACAAATTGCACAGAATCTTTACTTGATCCATAATCGCTTACCCATGCCCAACCTATTGTAAATTTTTGAAACCTTAACATATCCATAACACCTACTTCAGGAATAGCAACACTAAAAAGCTCGGGTCTTTGATTTGTAACTGCACCAACAAGCAAACCTCCATTAGATCCACCATTAATAGCAAGTTTACTGCTTGATGTATATTTCTGATCGATTAAATATTCTGCTGCTGATATAAAATCATCAAATACATTTTGTTTGTTTAATTTTGTTCCTGCTCGATGCCAGTTCTCTCCATATTCTCCTCCTCCACGAAGGTTAGCCATAGCATAAACCCCTCCATTCTCGAGCCATACTATTCTACTTACACTAAATGATGGTTTGAGACTAATATTAAATCCTCCATATCCATATAACAATGTTGGATTTGTTCCATCTAATTTAAGCCCTTTCTTATACACTATGAACATAGGTATTTTCGTACCATCCTTACTCTCGTAGAAAACTTGTTTTGTTTCATAATCAGCACATGAGATATCTAATTTCGGCTTAAAGTATTCTTCCGATGTGTTATTTGATATATCATATTTAAAAACCATATTTGGAACTGAATATGAAGAAAAATTATAGAATACTTCATTGCTACTAATTTCTCCATTTATAGAATATACAGAGCCCAAAGTAGGAAGTTCAATGTCGTTTAAATAATCCCCATTGTAGTTATACACTTCTAATTTACTATGGGCATCTTTCAAATACGAAGCAATTATTTTATTTCCTACCAAATCACAAGATTCTAAAACATCTTTTTTCTCCGGAATAATATCTATCCAATTACCAATATCTAAACTATTTACATTAATCTTTATTAGTTTGTATTTTGGAGCTTTATAATTTGTAAGAACAAATAAATTATCGCCAATATGATCTAACACACGATATTCGTAATTAAAATTAGTAGTTAATTGTATAAAATCATCTTCCTCTTTTAAATTCTTGATATACAAATTATTCCCACTTGTAGATTCTGTTTCGTACACAAATAAATATTTTTCATCATCTGAAATATCTACAGAATAATTTCTTAATGGAAACTCCTTGTTCTGAAAGATTATTTTATCATTTGCAACAGGGTCTCCAAGTTTATGATAATAAACTTTGTGATATTCATTTTTATTCGACAATTCTAATCCTTCTTCAGGTGCACCGTAACAACTATAAAAGAATCCTTCTTTATTCCAAGCAATATTTGAGAATTTTACCCACTTAATATTATCTTTTAAAACTTTCCCTGTTTTAATTTCCTTAACAAAAATTTCTCTCCAATCTGAACCTCCTTGCGCTACAGAATAAGCTATATATTTCCCATTTTTAGATATACTATAACCGGCAAGCGCAACTGTTCCATCATCAGAAAATTCATTTGGGTCAAGAATTACTCTCGGTTCAGACTCCAAATCATCTTGAATATACATAATGCTTTGATTTTGTAATCCTTCATTTTTAAAATAAAAATAATATCCTCCTTTTTTAAAAGGGGTCGATATTTTAGTATAGTTCCACAATTTTGTTAATCTAGTTTTTATATCTTCACGAAAAGGAATATTTTCTAAATAATCAAAAGTAACTTTGTTCTGAGCAATTACCCAGTTTTCTGTTTCTTTAGATGTATCATTCTCTAGCCATCTATACGGATCTTCTACTTTTGTTCCAAAATATACATCTGTTTGATCTACTTTTTTTGTGTCGGGGTAATCAATTTTTTGTTTACACGATGCTAAAGCAATAACAATAAACAAAATAGGTAAAACTTTAATTTTCATAATTATTATTTTAAGTAAATAATCTTTATATTTTATATAGATTGAGTAAATTTAGTAAAGAAAATCGCAATTTCAAAATTAGCATATTTTTCTTGTAAAATTACAATATATAGGCACATTCTATATATTAAGAAAATTTATTTTTATAATTTACAATACTATTTTAAATAAAAAAACCGATAATTAGTTAACTATCGGTTTTAAAATATCAATTAATTACGTATGTTTTATTTTTTTTCGAGCAATACTTTTCGTGATAATTTCATTTTCCCACTTTTAGGATCAATGTTAATCAATTTTACTTCGATTTCTTCTCCTTCTTTAAGTACATCTTCAACCTTTTCTACTCTCTCCCAATTAATTTCGGAGATATGAAGTAATCCATCTTTTCCGGGAAGAATTTCAACAAAAGCACCAAAAGGAACAATTGATTTTACTTTTCCTTTATAAACAAGTCCTACTTCAGGAATAGTAACAATACCGTCTATCGATTTCATTGCCATATCAATAGCATCTTTATTTACTGCAAATATATCAATTACACCCACATTATTTTCTTCTGTAATTGTAATTGTAGCTCCGGTTTTTTCTTGTATTGCTTGAATAATTTTTCCACCTGGTCCAATAATAGCACCTATCATATCTTTAGGAACTGTTCGTTGCACCATTCTTGGGGCATAAGGTTTTAAATCTTCGCGAGGTTCAGCTTGTGTACTAAGCATAATATCAAGAATATGCTTTCGTCCTTTTTTAGCTTGTTCTAAAGCATTTGTCATTATTTCTTCAGACAAACCATCGATTTTAATATCCATCTGACAAGCAGTAATTCCATCAGGAGTACCTGTAACTTTAAAATCCATATCTCCAAGATGATCTTCATCGCCTAATATATCTGAAAGAATTGCATATTTTCCTGTTTCCTTATCACTAATTAATCCCATTGCAATACCCGATACAGGTTTTTTAATTTGTATTCCGCAATCCATTAATGCAAGTGTTCCGGCACAAACAGTTGCCATTGAAGACGAACCATTCGATTCTAATATATCAGACACAACTCGAATTGAGTAAGGATTCTCAGCTCCTTTAGGAATAATTCCTTTTAAAGCACGCAATGCTAAATTTCCATGACCTATTTCTCGACGACTAATTCCTCTAACCGGACGTGCTTCGCCTGTAGAAAATGGTGGGAAATTATAATGTAAAACAAATTTTTCTGAACCTTGTACTAAAACACTGTCAATAGTTTGAGCATCTAATTTTGTTCCAAGAGTAACAGTAGTAAGCGATTGTGTTTCTCCACGAGTAAAAACAGCTGAACCGTGAGCTCCGGGCAAATAATCAACTTCGCACCAAATAGGTCGAATTTCATCAGTTTTTCTGCCATCGAGTCTTACTTTTTCGTTTAAAACCATATTTCTAACAGCTTCCTTTTCTACATTATGAAAATATTTTCCTACGAGAGTTTCGTTAATTTCTTCTGTTTCTTCAGCAAGTTTAGCTATTATATCGTTTTTAACCTGATTGAATGCTTCTGTTCTCTCGTGTTTAGCTTTGCTATTTTTTGCTACTTGATAAACTTTATCATATGCTTCTCTATGTACTCTTTCTTTTAATTCAGCATCGTTAGTTTCGTGGCAATATTCTCTTTTTACTATTTTTAATTCTTCGGCTAATTCATTTTGAGCAACACATTGCATCTTAATAGCTTCATGAGCAAACTTAATAGCTTCCATCATTTCTTCTTCAGATACCTCATCCATTTCCCCTTCAACCATCATTACATTTTCAATAGTTGCACCAACCATAATATCGATATCGGCTTTTTCGAGTTCTGAGAAAGTAGGGTTTATTTTTAAATGTCCATCAATTCTTGCAACACGAACTTCCGAAATCGGACATTGTATTGGCACATCAGAGACACTTAAAGCAGCCGATGCAGCAAGACCGGCTAATGCATCAGGCATAATATCGTTATCAGCAGAAATAAGATTTACACTTACAAATGTGTCGGCATGATAATCTTCAGGAAATAAAGGTCTTAATACCCTATCGATTAAACGTGATACTAGTATTTCATGGTCGGATGGACGAGCTTCTCTTTTAAGAAATCCTCCGGGAAAACGACCTATTGACGAGTATTTTTCTCTATAATCGACAGATAATGGCATAAAATCAACATTTTCTTTTGCATCTTTTGCAGATACAACTGTTGCTAATAACATTGTATTACCCATTTTAACTACAACAGAACCATCGGCTTGTTTTGCCAACTTACCTGTTTCAATAGTTATTTTCCTATCTCCATCAAGATCAATCGTTTTTTGAATTGCGTTATACATAATTCTATATTTTCATTATTTTTTTTAAATTTCATCTATTTCCTTTTTTCGGAAACATTATAACTAATTGCAAAAGTATTAAATATTACGGAATTTTATTAACTTTCCTTTATTTTAAAGTTTATTCTTCTTGCAATTACTATCAGGTAGGACGCTTCTCTGTAACAAATACGTTGAAATTAAAAATATATTAAAAAAGGCAATTTCAAAATTGCCTTTTTTAATCGTTTTATTTACGTAATTTTAATTTCTTAATCAATTGTCGATATTTTTCAATATCATTTTCTTTCAAATAATCGAGCAATCGTCTTCTTTTACCTACTAATTTAAGTAAGGCTGTTTGAGTACTATAATCTTTTCTATTGCTTTTCAAATGCTCTGTAAGGTTACTAATTCTAAATGTAAAAAGAGCAATTTGACCCTCCGTTGAACCAGTATTTTTCACAGATTCTCCATACTCAGTAAAAATTTCTTGCTTTTTCTCTGCTGTTAAATAGCTCATACTGTTTGATATTTATTTATTTATTTATTCTTTAACATATGCACTTTAAGACGTGCAAAAGTATTTATTTTTTTTCACATATCAATAATAATTATAAAAAAACTTTACTTTCTTCATAATTACTATTTACAATTATGTATTTATCAATAACAAACTAAGAACCTTTTAGTGTTTTTTTCAATTGATTAATCTGAATAAGTGTTCCAAGAACAAAGAGTTGATCTTTAGAAGTAATTTTAATATCGGGTGATGGATTTACAACATATGATTTATCGGCTGTTTTCATTCCTACAATATTTGCCCCTGATATACTACGCACATTCCACTCTCCAATTGTTTTTTCTGCAAAACTAACATTTAAATCTTCGCAAGAGACTTCTTCGATAAGTACATCGTCTTCTCTACAAAGCATTATGTAATCGAGAAACTCAACCACATCGGGATGAGCTACTAATTTTGCCATTTTTTGCCCGCCAATTTTATCGGGCATAATAACATTTGTTGCTCCTGCTCTCTTAAGTTTCTTATCGGAACTAAAATTTGAAGCTCTACTAATTATCTTCAATTTCGGATTAATAACTTTTGCAGTAAGTACAACAAACAAATTATCGGAATCGTTAGGCAAAGCTGTAATTATTGCTTTGGCTTTTAGTATTTGAGCTTCATGCAAGACTTCATCTTCAGTAGCATTTCCATGAACATACAGATATTCGGAGTTCTCGCGTATATTATTAATTATATCAACATTACTATCGACAATAACAACTGTAAATCCTCGAAATCGAAGTTCGTCGACAGTTTGTCGTCCATTACGGCCATAACCACAAACAATTACATGACCTTTTAATTTTTTTATTCTTTTTTTCACCTTATTATCTTTTAAGTAATTTCTAAATACTCCATCAACAATATATCGGGTAAGTGTTGTTACTGCATAAGCAAATATACCAAAACTAGAAACAATTAAAAAGGCAGTAAACACTTGCCCTGTTTCCGACAATGGATGAACCTCGCGAAAGCCAACTGTCGATATTGTAATTATTGTCATAAAAAAAGCTTCGACAAAAGAAAAATCTTCTATAATAATAAATCCGGATATTCCGATTATTACAACTATAAAAAGCAATCCCATTGCTAGATATATCGATTTAAAATTCTCTTTACTAATACCTTTATATTTCATATATTATTTTTTCTTTCTAATAATTTTATTTCCAATTTGACAATGCAAACATCTTTTCGGATTACAATAATTATTTTTTAATTGCAATAAGCCTTGCGAATAAGCAGCATTCTCGGCATTTATATTCAAATCATTCCACGCTTTTATTATAGAATTATTTTCTGCCGGTAATTTCTCCAAAAAATCTACTGCTCTCTCTTTTAAGTCGTTGTTATTTCTATTTTTACCATACAAAAATAAAAAAGGAATAATTGTATTTATCATTATTGAATAAAAAAATAAATTACCTAAATTTTTCTTTCGTTTTAACGATTTCTTATTAAATACATAATGCGTATCCCAATACTCTGAATGTTTCGAATTTAAAATATTTCTTAATTCATTAACATTTTCAATTTCAATTATTTTAGAAAACAACGAAGACGATTTATAAATTAATCCTGCAAACTGGGCTATTCGTATTGTTGGAAAATTTCCGGGTCGCAAGCGTAAAAATTTCCACAAATGTTTTTCTATTGGTTTTAATTCAAACTTTATTTTTAAAAAATAATATTCTTTTTTCAGAGATTCGTAATAATCATCTCCGAGTTCATCTTCGGAAAGAAAACCTGCTTGTCCGAAAAGAAGTGCTTCGAGCTGGAACAAACTATTTTTATGTTTTGCAAGATATTTTAATGGGATAGAACATGCAAGCATCTGAAATGGGTCGGCATTTATTTTTAATCCAAAATTTTTCGAAATACTCTGATAAAATGTTTCTTCCCAGTTATTTTTATTTTTTATTAATATTTCTTCTATTCTTAAAGATTTGTCTTCAAGACGCTCAATTGTCAGCTTACTAATCCATTGATTTACAGTAAAATTGTCTACACGATTAAGGTTTTTTTCGCAAGGAATCCAAAGTTTACTTTTTAACAAATCGGAATATCTTAAATAAATATCGTTATCGAAATCGATTTCTATAGTAGGAATTTTTTCACCAAGAGTATTTTTTACATTCGCATCGTTTTCTTTTACTATGTGTAATATTACATTATCGTATGCCTTATTTATATGATGATTATGCTTATACCAATCGGACGATTTTATATGAACTTCTACATTTCCTGCCCATAGAGTTGAACCAATTTGTATTTTTGCATTAAAAAAATCGGGACCTGCATCAGTATTTTGGCTTCCAACATCTATAATTTTAATAATGTTGCCATCAGATAATTTTATCGAATTTTGTTTAAATAATCTATATTGCCATATATAATGCAAAAATTCTTCTTTCATATCAATAATTCTATTTCAATTTTAAAATTACTAAAATATAATTGAAAGATTAGAATTTGTATTAATAAATTATATATCAATTAATAAAACTATAATTCTAAAGGAAGACATATACTTTTTTATTTACCTGTGATAATAAATTTTGAGTCCACTCCGAAAAGCCGCTAAGAGGTTAACTTTACAAAAAGACTGAAAGCTATGAATCTGTACGTCAGTTTGTTATAAATCCGATAAGCGGCTATAAATTGACAACTTTAGTTTTCGGAGTAGTCTCAATTTTATAAATATATTTTGTTCTCAGGTTTTATATATCTACAAAATATCGGCAAGTAAGTTTTTCATTTTTTTTTGCAATTCGGCAGTTTTAACTGCAGCAATTTCGGCAAATTTTTTCGACGAATCGGCATAAATTATTCCACGTGAAGAATTTACTAATAAACCACATTTTTTATTCATTCCGTATTTTGCAACTTCTTCGAGGCTTCCGCCTTGAGCTCCAACTCCGGGAATTAACAAGAAGTTATCGGGAATAATTTTTCGTACATCTTGTAATTTTTCGGCTTTGGTAGCACCTACAACATACATTAAATTATTATTATCGCCCCATGAGCTTGATTTCTCAATAACATTATGAAATAATTTATTATCGGAATTTTTTATATCGAGTAGCTGAAAATCTTTTGCACTGTTATTCGACGTTAAAGCTAAAAGCACAACCCATTTATCTTTATAAACAAGAAAAGGAGAAACAGAATCTTCGCCCATATATGGAGCAAGAGTAATAGCGTCGAATTTCATATTTTCGAAAAATGCTTTTGCATACATATTCGATGTATTTCCTATATCTCCTCTTTTTGCATCGGCAATAAGAAAAATCTCGGGGTATTTATTTTTAATATATTCTACAATTTTTTCTAGACTTTCCCAGCCTTTTGCTCCAAGAGCTTCGTAAAATGCAATATTTGGTTTATATGCCACAACATATTGTGCTGTTGCATCAACAATTTGTTTATTAAATTCGAAAATCGGATCGTTAGAATCGAGCAAGTGTTGTGGAATTTTATTGATATCTGTATCTAACCCAACACATAAAAAGCTCTGTTTTTTCTTTATTTGCTCAAATATTTGATTATAATTCATTGCTAATTAAATATTTTTCGTAGATATTAATTCTTCTACAAACCACTTTCTTTTAAACGTTCGGCATTTTCTGCCATTTGCAGTTTTTCTATTATTTCTACAATATCGCCATTAATAATTGCCGGGAGATTATATAAAGTAAGGTTTATTCTATGATCGGTAACTCGTCCTTGAGGATAATTATATGTTCGGATTTTCGCTGACCTGTCGCCTGTTGACACCATAGTTTTTCTCTTCGATGATATTTCGTCGAGATATTTCTGATGTTCCATATTATATAAACGAGAACGTAATTCTGTTGTAGCCTTAGCTAAGTTTTTTATCTGCGATTTTTCATCCTGACAAGTAACTACAATTCCGGTAGGAATATGTGTTAATCGAATAGCCGAATATGTTGTATTAACCGATTGCCCACCTGGTCCCGAAGAGCAATATGTATCTTTCTTAATATCCGATTGTTTTAAGTCAATATCGAATTCTTCTGCTTCGGGCAAAACAGCAACTGTTGCAGCAGATGTATGTACTCTTCCTTGAGTTTCGGTTTGTGGAACTCTTTGTACCCTATGTACTCCTGATTCGTATTTCAATATTCCATACACCCCATTGCCGGATACTTTCATAACAATTTCTTTGTACCCACCAATAGTTCCTTCGCTTAAATGAGTAACTTCAAATTTCCATTTTTTGTTTTCACAAAATTTCTGATACATACGAAATAAATCGCCTGCAAAAATACTTGCTTCATCTCCTCCTGTTCCTGCTCTTATCTCGAGTATTGCATTTTTTTCGTCTTCAGGATCCTTAGGAATTAATAAAAATCTTATTTTCTCTTCTAAGTGTTTTATATTTTCTTCGTAATCATCGAGTTCGAGCTTAGCCATTTCTTTCAACTCGGCATCTTTCTCGTTAGACAAAATATCTTTAGCTGTATCGATATTACTTAATAATTCTTTAAATTCGATATAAGTTTCAACTAGAGGTTCGAGGTCTTTATATTCCTTAGTTAACTTTACATATCTTTTCATATCGGATATTATATCCGGATCGGTAATTAGTTGTCCAATTTCTTCAAATCTTAGCCGAACACCTTCCAATTTTTCTACAATCATGCTTTTACTCATAGCTATATATTTTTGTTATGACAAGTATATATTATTCGTTCGATATACGAAGCAATATTTTATTTACCCAAAAAACTAATCAAAGATTTTTATTTTTTTTCTAATTAAATAATCTAATCGTAATTAAACTCGCCAAACTCACTTTTTATGGTAAGGCTTTTTGTTTTTGTTTTTGCTTTTTTACATTTACCTATAATTTTAGCATCTATACCATATTCTTTTGCGATATTAATAATGTCGTCGGCAAATTCAGGATACACATAAATTTCGAATCTATGCCCCATATTAAACACTTTATACATTTCGCTCCATGAAGTTTTCGATTCTTTCTGAATTATTCTAAACAATTCGGGTAATTCAAACATATTATCTTTTACAATATGTAAATCATCGACAAAATGAAGCACTTTTGTTTGTGCTCCACCCGAACAATGCACCATACCATGAATAAAAGAACGATAATTCTCGAGTATATCTTTTATCACAGGAGCATAAGTTCTGGTTGGTGATAATACAAGTTTTCCTGCATCTATACCAAGTTTTTCTATATTATCGGTTAATTTATAATTACCTGAATAAACAAATTCTGTGGGTAAAGAATTATTATAACTTTCGGGATATTTTTGAGCAAGATACTTTGCAAAAACATCATGTCTGGCGGATGTTAAACCATTACTTCCCATACCTCCGTTATATTCGTGCTCGTATTTTGCTTTTCCGCTCGACGATAAGCCTATAATAACATCACCATCCTGAATATTTTTATTATCGATAACATTTTTTCGTGGCAAACGGGCTGCTACAGTAGAATCTACAATTATTGTGCGAACTAAATCGCCAACATCAGCAGTTTCTCCTCCTGTTGAATATATTCCAATTCCTAGTTTTCTGAGTTCGGCTAATAATTCCTCGGTTCCATTAATAATAGCAGATATTACTTCTCCCGGAATAAGATTTTTATTTCTTCCAATAGTAGAAGACAATAATATATTTTCGGTAACACCTACACAAAGCAAATCGTCGAGATTCATAATTATTGCATCTTGTGCAATACCTTTCCAAACTGACAAATCCCCGGTTTCTTTCCAATACATATATGCAAGCGCTGATTTAGTACCTGCACCATCGGCATGCATAATATTACAAAACTCTTTATCTCCGCCTAAAATATCGGGAATAATTTTACAAAAAGCTTTAGGATACAATCCTTTATCGACATTTTTTATGGCATTATGCACATCTTCTTTCGAAGCAGAAACTCCTCTTAAATCGTATCTAGATTTTGTTGTCATAGAAAAGAAATATTATAGGTTTTTGCAAAATTAATATCTAAAAACTAAAATCCGTTACTTTTTTAAAAATTCTTTTTTTTATTCTAAGATTAAAAAAACACAACACTCGAAAGAATACATCATCACACTTCGTTATTAATAAAACAAAAAATGGTTTTATTAACCTGAGTTCGGTGTAAGATACGACACACAGAAAATCAAAAGCGTATTAGATTTGTATTTGAAATCAAGCAGTAATAATGGGTTATTTCAATCAATTTTAAGTGCAAAGATGATGTGTTTTTGGCTTTTCCGCTTGGCAAATTTCATTAATTAGCCCATATACTTCGCAAAATCCTTCTGAATTATCCCAATAGTACTGCAAGTATTTGTCTTGTATATGAACTAATTAATTGAAACTGTGTACAAAGCTTACATCGAACTCAGATTATTAGCTATATTTGTATTTTAAACATTAATAAATATCTTAATATCTACATAATTAATGGACGGAAAAGTAATTATAAAAACTCTTTTAAAAGGTATTCACAAACATAAGAAACAAAATAACGACATCTTTATTTTTACCTTACCTCGAACAGGCTCTACTTTATTATCGGAGATATTAAATACCAATAGCAAAGTAAAAACAGCAAGCGAATCTTTTGCTCTTAACAATAGCAACAAACAAATATTGTTAAAATACTTCGATACAAATTTCCTGTCGGAAAGATATACAGATACAAGCAATAATGAATTTCGAGCTTTAATTAGATATATAGACGATATATCGAAAGGAAAAACTTGGAATAGCTATTATTGGAGTGATTTTAAAAGCCATTTTCATAATTTTAAAACTAACCGAACTGTTTTTAAAACACATAAAATTACTTATCAGTTCGATAATATTATGAATCATTATAAAGATGATTTTGCTTTATATCTGGTAAGACATCCTATTTCTCATAGTTTTTCGCGAATTAGAAATAATTGGGATACTTACATAAAACAATATTTAGAATCGGGAAAAATAAAAAACCAAATATCGTCTGAAAACCAATTAAAAATATCAGATATTTTAACTACCGGTTCGCTATTAGATAAATTTGTTCTAAGTTGGTGTTTAGAAAACTTCGTGTTCTTTAAAAAATTACAAAACAACACTCTTCCAAAAAATATACTACCTGTTACATACGAGAATTTGGTTCTTAATCCTGAAAAAACTATAAAAAATATTTGTTTGCGCTCAAATATTGAATATTCCAACAAGATGGTAAAATTATTAAATTCTCCATCAAAAGGCATTGTACACAGCACAAATAAAACAAAAGAACAAATTACTCTTGGAAATAAAAGTTTTATATTATCGAATTGGAGAGAAAAGATTTCTAAAGAAGAAGAAAGAAAAGCATTTGAAATTTTGGATTTATTTGATTTTAACTTCTATTCGTTCCAGAACGATATGCCACAAAAAGAACTTCAAATTTTTTAAGAATTACACTCTACAAAAATCCTTAATCTATAAAATTTGTAAATACTAAACAAATTATTTCAATTATAAAATTTGAAAAACTCACAAATAAAAAGGTGCAATACAAAATATGTACTGCACCTAATATATATATAATTTAAAAAACCCTATTTCATTTGCGGTTTATATTCCATTGAAATAACTTTAAATTCTGTTCTTCGATTTACCTGATACGCAGCTTCTTGTTGCTCTTCGGTTTCCAGTTCATCAATAAACTCAGGTGTTAATTCCCTCCCAACAGCAAGGAAAGAATATTTTGCAGCAACTTTTGCATCAACAATTTTTGGTTTTGTTGCAGCATATCCTTTTGCTCGGAGTCTTGCAGGCTCTATTCCTTTTTCGATAAGGTAATTAACAACAGATTGAGCACGTTTTTGCGACAACTCAATATTTGTAACAACAGAACCACGAGAATCGGTATGAGAACGTAACTCGATAACTGCTCTTGGATTATCGTTAAGAGTTTCTACTAATTTATTTAAAGCAACCATAGATTCGGGTCTTAGATTCCACTTTGCAAAATCGTAGAATATATTTGGCAATTCAATAGGTTCTTTTATCGAAGCAAGACTGATTTCGGAAAAGAAAACTTTACTTTCGATTAAATTTCTGGTTGTTTCCTTGTCTTTTCCTGTTAAAAAGCCTTTTTTCGATGCTACAAAAACATAGTCGGTATTCGGACGAAGCATAAATTTATAGCCTCCATCATTGCCGGTTTTTGAGCTAAGAGTCATACCATCGCTACCAACAAGTTTTACAGTAGCTTCAGGCAAAGCACTTCCTGTTTTTTCGTTTTTAATTATTCCTTCAACCGAGAATTTTAATGGAGGAAGTACAAAAGAATAAATTTCATCGTCTCCATCTCTTGAAGAACTAAAATATCCTCTTTCTTTTTCTTTTTCTATTACAATTCCAAAATCGTCGTAACTAGAATTTATTGGATATCGCATATTTTCGATTTTCCACGAATTTTTATCTTTCTTTTCGGCTCTAAAAATATCTAAACCCCCCATTCCAATATGATAATCGGACGAAAAATAGAAGGTTCCATCGTTATGAATAAATGGAAACATCTCGTTTCCGGGAGTATTAATATCGCTACCCATATTAACAGGTTGGCTCCATTCTGCATCTTTTGTTCCTCTTGTAATTTTCCATATATCGAGCTTACCTTTTCCGCCTGGTATATCAGAAACAAAATATAATGTTAAACCATCTTCTGAAAGAGAAGGATGAGCGACTACCATACTATCGTTGGCAATATTTATTGGTTCTGCTTTGCTCCATTCTTCTCCATTTTTTACCGATTGGTAAATTGCACATCCTATTGTTTTCTTTTTTTGCACACTGCATCGAGTAAAAAACATTGTATTATAATCTTTACTCATAGAAACAGCACCTTCTTCTACTTCAGTATTTATATTTTCGTTAAGAGGAACCGGGGTACTCCATTCGCCTTTTCTATCGCATTTCGACTGAAAAATATCGGAAAAATTAAGACCTGTACCTCCATTAATATCATCTCCTGTAGCTTCTTCGCGCGATGATGTAAAATAAATCTCATCGTACTCAGCCTTTGCATAAGCAACACCATACTCGCTTTCTCGAGTATTAAAAAATTTCATATTGGCAACCTTATATCCATTAGGGTTATCTATCCATTTTTGCGATAACTCACACGATTTAATTCCATTTTCTCCTCTTTTATCGCCAGGGACAAGTTTTAAATATTCTTTATAATTTTCTATTGCTTCATCAAATTTCCGATTTATTTTTAAAGCATCGGCATAATATAGAAATGCCAATGGTTTAGCATTTTCTTTTTTTATTACTTTTTTATACCACATCTCTGCTTTTTTCGGCTGAGCAGTTAAACGATAACATTCGGCAACCTGAAAAACTATTTTCTTTTTAATATCATTATCGGCAACTTCGCCATAAGCCCTGCGTAACATATCAATTGCTTTGAAATATTGCCCACTATTATAAACTTCGTTTGCTTTTGTGTAAACTTTCAATTGTGCATATGAATAATTAAAACTAATTATGCCCAATAATACAAAAAGGAATATCTTCTTAACTCTCATTCTTCTGATATTTAATTAAACTAAATATATAAATGTAAAAGTAATTTATTTTATATAAAATTAAAAATTGAATAGTTTATTTCGCTAAAATGATATTTTTTTTCGGAATCAGCAATATTCTAAAATTACAAATTTCTACCACACAATCACTTTTTTTTGCAGTGGAACGAAGGAATATTCATGCAAGAGATTTTTAATTCAAAATATTTTTATCGAGTAAACAAGATCTCTCGATATTTTGGAAATGGCCACATTTCGTCATCAATAAGTAATTCAAGTTTATCTATATTATACCGTATTTTATCGAAACGAGTAACTACATTAAAAGAATACTCTTTAGCAAGTTCAACAACATTGCTAATCTTATTTGCTTTTTTCCGTGCTTCTATCAATTCTTCAACATTTTTTTTTATACTATTGATATGATTTGAAATTTCGTTAATAGTACTCAACTGAGTTTTTGCAAGAGATTTATATTCATTTTCGGGAAATAAACTTTTTAAACCTTTAACATTTTCGATTAATACATTCTGGTATTTAATAGCTGTTGGTATAATATGATTAATGGCTAAATCGCCAAGTACACGAGCTTCTATTTGCACTTTCTTAGTATATATCTCTAAACGAATATTATAACGAGCATCTAGTTCTCTATTAGACAAGACCATAGCTTCGTTAAAGATTTTTTTTGTATTAGAAGACACAAAAGCTTGTAAAGCAGTCGGGATATTAACAATATTATTAAGTCCTCTTTTTTTTGCTTCATCAATCCATTCATTAGAATATCCATTTCCTTCGAAGCGAATTTTTTGTGATTTAATAATATATTTTTTCAATATCTGAAAAATTGCTTCGTCTTTTTTTACCTCTTTATTTATTAATTCATCAACATCAGTCTTGAATTTTTTTAATTGACGTCCAACAACAGTATTAAGCGTAATCATAGGAGAAGCTACATTTGCCGAAGAACCAACAGCACGAAATTCGAATCGATTACCTGTAAAAGCAAATGGTGATGTACGGTTTCTATCGGTATTATCGAGCAATATTTCGGGTATTTTACCAACATCAAGTTTAAGTTCTGTTTTTTCGTCGGGCGACATTTTTTTATTTGTAACTCTTTTGGCCAACTGATCTAACATAGCCGACAACTGAGATCCAATAAAAACAGACATTATAGCAGGAGGAGCTTCACTTGCGCCTAAACGATACTCGTTCCCGGAAATAGCAATACTTGAGCGTAACAAATCGGCATTCTCGCAAACTGCCATTATTGTATTTACTAAAAATGTTAAAAATTTAAGATTACTTTTAGGAGTTTTTCCGGGAGCCAACAAGTTACTTCCTGTATTCGTTAATAACGACCAATTATTATGTTTTCCCGAACCATTTATTCCTTTAAAAGGTTTCTCGTGAAAAAGAACTCTAAAATGATGACGTTTAGCTACACGTTTCATCACTGTCATTAGTAACTGATTATGATCGGTCGCCAAATTTGCCTCTTCAAAAATAGGAGCACATTCGAACTGATTTGGAGCAACTTCGTTATGTCGAGTTTTAATAGGAATTCCTAATTTGTATGCTTCAATCTCGAAATCGCGCATAAAATTAGTTACTCTAGTAGATATAGAACCAAAATAATGATCGCTAAGTTGTTGATCTTTTGGAGATGCATGACCTATTAAGGTACGTCCTGTAAGATCAATGTCGGGACGAGCAGAATAAAAAGCACTGTCGATAAGAAAATATTCTTGTTCCCATCCCAAAGTAACAATTACTTTCGATACATTTTTGTCGAAGTATTGACAAACATTAGTAGCTGCTTTATCTATATAATTTAGTGATTTTAATAATGGTGTTTTATAATCGAGAGCTTCACCGGTATATGAAACAAATATTGTAGGAATACACAGGGTGTTTCCATAAACAAAAGCAGGAGAAGTTGGGTCCCAAGCTGTATATCCACGTGCTTCGAAAGTATTTCTAATACCTCCACTAGGGAAACTCGATGCATCTGGTTCTTGTTGAACTAACATATTTCCTTGAAAATTTTCTATAACCCCGCCATTATCTGCAGGTTCGAAAAAAGCATCGTGTTTCTCGGCTGTTGAACCGCTTAATGGATGAAACCAATGAGTATAATGTGTTGCTTTTCTATCGATAGCCCATGATTTCATACCAGAAGCAACCTGATTGGCATATTTTCTGTCAATTTTATTTCCTTTTTCTATTGCTGCCAATACATTTTCGTAGGCTTCTTTCGATAAATATTCCTGCATTTTATATTTATCGAACACGTTCTCTCCAAAATATTCAGATGTTTTAACTGCAGGCAATTCTACGTTTATAGATTCACGACGGCTAACTTCGTCAAGGGCATTAAATCGAATTATAGACATATTTGCGATTTTAAATTATTTTACAAATATATACTTTTATTTTTTACACCCCCTATTTTCTGTTCTCATCTTTCTCTTTTTATTCTTTTTTATTTCTTACCCCACATTTTTATCTTTACTCTCTCGCTATTTATATATTTTTCGGAATTACCATTAATAATCTTTATAAAAAAAGGCCCGCTTACCAGCGAGCCTTTCAATAATATTAATCTGAGTTCGAACTCAGGTTATTAACAATTTTTCTACATCATTTCTGCGAAATACTTGTAAAAATTAGGAATAGTATTTGTTCCATTATCGAATTGCTTTAAAGGATAATTCTCGTTTGGCGAGTGAATAGCATTCGATTCTAAACCAAATCCCATTAAAACAGATTTTATTCCAAGCACTTCTTCGAAAGTAGAAATAATAGGAATACTTCCTCCACTACGCACAGGCACCGGTTGTTTCCCATATGTATCGACAAGAGCTTTTTCTGCAGCTTTATAAGCAATCAAATCAATAGGACATACATAAGCCTGTCCACCATGCAATGGAGTAACTTTTGCTTTTACAGATTTTGGGGCAACAGATTCGAAATATTCTTTAAACAAAACAGCTATTTTCTCGTTATCCTGATTAGGAACCAAACGAGTAGAAATTTTTGCGTAAGCAGCTGAAGGGAGAACCGTTTTAGCTCCTTCGCCGGTATAACCGCCCCAAATACCACAAACATCGAAAGATGGACGAATACCAGTTCTTTCGGTAGTAGAATATCCTTTTTCGCCTGCTAATTCTTCAACATCAATAGCTTTTTTATATTCTTCATCATCGTGGGGTGCTTTAGCCATTAGTTTTCTTTCTTCGTCGGAAACTTCGATAACATCGTCGTAAAATCCCGGAATAGTAATATGTCCGTTTTCGTCGGTCATATCGGCTATCATTTTAGTCAAAACATTAATTGGATTAGCAACAGCACCACCAAACAAACCAGAATGAAGGTCTTTATTTGGCCCTGTTACTTCTACTTCCCAATACGACAAACCCCTGAGTCCGGCAGTAATTGCAGGAGTATCTTCATCGATCATTCCTGTATCTGACACCAAAATAATATCGCCTTTTAGCATTTCTTTATTTTGCTCGCACCATTTACCCATGCTAGGAGATCCGATTTCTTCTTCTCCTTCGATCATAAATTTAACATTACAAGGCAATGTATCGGTTTTAACCATTGCTTCGAATGCTTTAACATGCATAAACGACTGACCTTTATCGTCGTCGGCACCACGAGCCCAGATTTTACCATCTTTAATTACAGGTTCGAAAGGTTCTGTATTCCACTTTTCGATAGGATCGACAGGCATTACATCGTAATGACCATAAACAATAACTGTAGGTTTAGCCGAATCGATAATTTTTTCGGCATATACAACAGGATTTCCTTCAGAAGGCATTACTTCTGCCTTATCGGCTCCGGCAGCTATAAGAAAAGATTTAATTTTCTCTGCTGTTTTAACCATATCGTCTTTGTGCGATGAATCTGAACTTATTGAAGGAATTCGAATTAGTTCGAACAGTTCGTCGAGAAATCTTTGTCTATTCTCTTTAATATACTCTTGCGCTTTTTTCATTAGTATAATTATTTAAGTTTATATTTTTTAATTAATTAAGATTCTAGATTTTAAAATATTTTTCTATTTACATGAAATATTCATACTTAATAGTGTTAATGTATAAAACACTAGTGTTTGAATATTTCATAATTTAACATTAAATATTAATGCTACTTAAATATTCTTTAGCAACCTTTTCGAGATTGGCATACCATTTTTTACCATACTTTCTAATTAATGGTTCTTTTAGAAACTTATAAACAGGCATATTTTCTTTTCTACCAAGCTCAAATGCAGGTTTACAAACATCCCAATTATGAAAATTTACAGCTTCGTATTCTCCAATTTTCCGAGTTCTTATAGGATACAACTGACAAGAAATTGGTTTTCTAAATTTTATTTTCTTGTCGAAATAAGCTGTTTCCATAGCACATTTCGCCATTCCGTTATCGAAATAGGCATAAACACATTCTTCGCCATTAATTAATGGAGTAACTAAATCGCCATCGGCATCAACAACACTAAAACCCTGTTTTTCTATTTCTTTTTGAGATTCTTTACTTAAATAAGATTTAAACTTTGAATATATTTTTTCGATTTCCTTTTCTTCGCCTTGTTCTAAAGGTGCTCCCGATTCACCATATACGCAACATTTACCTTTACATCTTGAAATGTCGCAAAGAAATTTTTCTTCAAGCACTTCAAGACTTATAATTTTATCGTCAATCTGTATCATTTATTCAAATATCTATTTTATAATAAGTGATTTTCCTGTCATTTCTTCAGGAATATTCATTCCCAGAACTTCTAATAATGTAGGAGCAACATCGGCCAAAATACCATTGTCAATTTTCTTAAATCTATCGGACACCAAAATACAAGGAACCGGATTAAGCGAATGAGCAGTATTTACGCTACCATCGGGATTAATAGCATTATCGGCATTACCATGATCGGCAATTATTACCAAATCGTAATTATTAGCTTTTGCTGTTTCAACAACTTCATTTACACACTCATCGATAGCTATTACTGCTTTTTGAATAGCTTCATACACTCCCGTATGTCCAACCATATCGCCATTGGCAAAATTAAGGCAAACAAAGTCGGCTTCTTGCTTTTTTAATTCCGATACTATTGCATCTTTAACTTTATATGCACTCATTTCGGGTTGCAAATCGTAAGTAGCAACTTTAGGTGAAGGAACAAGAATTCTTTTCTCGTTTTCGAATTCGTCGCCTCTCCCCCCCGAGAAGAAAAAAGTTACATGAGCGAATTTCTCGGTTTCGGCAATTCGAATTTGCTTTTTACCATTATCAGCAAGAATTTCGCCTAAGGTATTTCTTAGGTTATCCTTTTTATATGCAACATTAATACCTTTGAAAGTTTCGTCATATCTGGTCATTGTAACTAAATGCAACGGAATAGTTTTCATTTCGAATTCCGGCATATCTTTTTGCGACAAGACAACTGTCATTTCGCGCAATCTGTCGGTTCTAAAATTAAAACATATAACAACGTCATTCTCTTTTATTATGCCTAAAGGTTTATTATTACTATCGACATTAACAATAGGCTTAATAAATTCGTCGGTAACATTATTATCGTATGATTCTTGAATAGCATCAACAACATTAGTAGTTTTCTTTCCTTTTCCATGAACAAACAAATCGTAAGCCAGTTTTATTCTATCCCAATTTGTATCTCTATCCATTCCATAATAACGACCAACCACAGAAGCAATTTTACCATTTGATATTTTAAGATATTCCTGAAGATTTTTAACAAATCCTAATCCACTTTTTGGGTCAACATCTCGACCATCGGTAAGAGCATGAATAAAAACATTTTCTAATTGATAATCTTTAGTTAAGTCGCATAATTTATAAAGATGTTTATCCAACGAATGAACTCCTCCATTAGAAACTAAACCAATAAAATGAACAGATGAATTATTATTTTTAGCAAATGTAAAAGCTTCAGATAATGCTTCGTTTTGTGCTATCTTATTACTCTCTATTTCTTTATTTATTCTAACCAAATCTTGATAAACTACTCTCCCCGCACCAATATTCATATGTCCTACTTCCGAATTTCCCATTTGACCATCGGGCAAACCAACATTCTCGCCTGAGGTTTGTAATTCTGAGTTCGGATAATTCTTATATAAACTATCTAAATATGGTGTAGGTGTATTGTAAATGGCATCTGATTTTGATTTATCGCCAATTCCCCAGCCATCCAAGATAATAAGCATTGCTTTTTTATTGTCGTTCATTATAATTCTCCTTCTTCGTTATTAAAACAATATGCGAAATTACTTAAAATTTGACTAACAACATTATAATTAATTGCGATTTTTTTATATTCTAAAAAGCAAGATTTGACAAACACAGCGTACATTAAAGTACACGATATAGAAAAACTTAAAAAATTGAGATACTAAGGTAGTATTTTATTCTTCTTGTATTATTGAACCAATAAATTCGGCAAGTTTTTGTAAACAATTGCTAATTAAAGTGAAACAATGTTGTGTTTTCTTTAGAAATTATTGATTACCAAACTATTAACTTGAGTTATTAAAATATAGAATCTATGATAAACAAATTTAAAAACTTTAACTTTTGTAAACCATGTATCTCAACGAACACTAACGTTTTATTAATACAAAGAGCCTCATTGAATAATTATTCAATGAGGCTCTTTATTATCTAATTATTCCAAAAAAAAGAGTCTCAATTTCTTGAGACTCTTGTGGTGCCACCTGGAATTGAACCAGGGACACACGGATTTTCAGTCCGTTGCTCTACCAACTGAGCTATGGCACCATTTTGTTTGTTTAGCGGCTGCAAATGTAAGTAAATTTTAAAAAACACAAAATATTTTATGATTTTTTTTACAAAATATTCTTATCTATTCCAACTTCCTATATTTTCATAATTTCAATTAACATTCTCTATCTCAATAATCAAGAATGATTCTCATCAAAACTCATTTTTTCGATTAACTAATAATTTCAGCATATAATCATCTATTTTTCTGCATTTTATATTAGAGAAAATTATTTTTTCAAAAAAGATCGCTTTTATTCAATATTATGACTTAATAACTAATAGATTTTATAATTTTGCACAATATTTATTAGATATGGACTATCAAAGTTACAAATTTGAAAATGGCATTCGCATTGTTCACATAGAAACAACTTCTCCTGTTGCTCATTGTGGTTTAATTATTAATGCAGGTTCGCGAGATGAAAAAGATAATGAGCATGGAATGGCTCATTTTATTGAGCACGCCATTTTTAAAGGAACAAAAAAAAGAAAAGCTTATCATATATTAAGCCGTTTAGACGATGTAGGAGGAGAAATTAATGCCTACACATCAAAAGAAGACACTTGCATTCAAACCTCGTTTCTAAAAACCGATTACGAACGAGCTATAGAATTAATCTTCGACATTACTTTCAACTCTACTTTCCCGGGCAAAGAAATAAACAGGGAGAAAGATGTTGTAATTGAAGAAATTAATTCGTACAAAGACGACCCATCTGAATTAATTTTCGATGATTTTGAAGAATTAATTTTCAGAAATCAAACCATAGGAAATAACATTCTAGGTAATGCAAATAGTATTAAACTATTTACTAAAGACAAAATAGAAACATTTATTAAAAACAACTACCACACAAACGAAATGGTTCTTTGTTCGGTTGGAAATATTAGTTTTTTAAAATTTAAACACTTAGCCGAAAAATATTTCAGCACAATAGATGCAAATATTCAAATAAACAATAGGATAAAACCTATAAACTACACACCTACCATTAAAACAATTTACAAAAACACTCATCAAGCGCATTGTATAATAGGTAATATTGCTTATGATATAAACCACAAGAACAAAACAGGAATGACTCTATTAGATAATCTTCTAGGAGGTCCCGGATTAAACTCTCGACTAAATTTAGCTCTAAGAGAAAAACACGGCTATGCTTACCATGTAGAATCTAACTATTCTCCATATTCCGATACCGGAGTATTTTCTGTTTACTTTGGTTCGGATAAAACAAATACAGAAAAAAGCATTGATATCATAAAACGAGAATTTAATAATCTGAGAAATAAAAAACTAGGAACATTGCAATTAAGTAAAGCAAAAAAACAGCTTTACGGTCAAATTGTTATAAGCACCGATAATAAAGCCAACTTGCTTCCTGCATTAGGCAAAAGCATTATTTTATTTGACAGAATTGATTCTCTACGCGACATATACAATAAAATTGAGAAAGTTACAGCAAATGACATATTTGAAATTGCTAACGAAATTCTTGACGAAGAAAAACTATCGATGTTAATCTACAATTAACTTCTTCTTTAGCCTTTACTCAATAATTGACAAACATAAACTAAAACACTCTTATTCAGACTAATGCACTGCTCACAAACATTCTACATCAAATACTAAAATGATATTTAACAAAACTGAAATAGAAGAATACATCACAAAATACTCAGACACTGAAGACCCTATATTACAAGAATTAAGCAGAGAAACGAATCTAAAAATTCTCCGTCCCAGAATGATATCAGGAAATATTCAAGGAAAATTCCTTGAGCTTATAACAAAAATGCTAAAACCTGAAAAAATATTAGAAATAGGGACATATACGGGTTATTCTGCAATATGTTTTGCAAAAGGTTTATCAAATACAGGCAAACTCCATACTATTGAAATAAACGACGAATTAGAAGACTTTATACTAAAATATTTCGAAAAAGCTAATGTGCAAAATAAAATAGAATTACATATTGGCAGCGCTCTCGATATTATTCCAAAATTAGAAAACAATTTCGATTTAGTATTTATAGATGCCGATAAAAGACAATATATCGATTATTACAAATTAATAATAAATAAAGTAAAATCGGGCGGATTTATTATAGCCGACAATGTACTCTGGAATGGCAAGGTTATAGAAATTGATAAACAAGACGACGCTTATACTAAAGGAATTATAGAATTTAACAGCTATATTAAAAACGACAATAGAGTCGAAAATGTTATTCTTCCTATTAGAGACGGCTTAACTCTTATTAGAAAAAAATAAGATTTTTTTTCATTTCACGATTCACAAATATCTCTATTTTAATATCTCAAGTAACAAATATCCCTATTCCATTTTATTCTCATTAACAACACTAAATCCGAATGTTTTAATAATCCGTTGATCAGGAGGAATAGTAAAAATCCAATCTACAATATTTTTATACTTTACTTCTTCTGTAAATGGGATATCTTCTTTAGTTAGTACAATTATGGCGCGGTGAATTTCTGTACTTTTTGTTGTTTCGAGTTCATAATCAACATTACCAACAGGAAAAATATATTCCTTATTACTTTTCAATTGAAAACTCTCTTCATAATTATTTGGAAATAAAACATAAGCATCTGTTTCGCTAAAAACAAAAACTTTTAAATACGCATCTTTCGATGATTTGATTTTAAATTTTAAGTAATCGTGATTTTTGTAATACATTCCAAAACCATCTATCCAAGCACCAAAAGTCAAATCTTTTTTGCTTGTATATTTTAAAACAATGCAATTAATTATCACATCAACTTTAACTACTCCTGTTTCTGTAAAACTCTTATTTACTTTAACTTCTTCTATATCTTTAACAGCACCTCTAATATCAGAAAGAATATCGGAAGTAAATATCTCATCGTAATTATTTTTATTCTCAGATTTAAAAAAATCTGAATACGAAGAAATATTTTCTGCAATACCAGCTTTTTTTAAGGCATTTATCTTAGCATCGTTTATAGCTCTGGCTTTTACTTGTAATAATGTTTCTGTTTCGCCGCCAACGGCAACACCATTTACATTATTAATCTTAATTTCCTTAGTTTTCTTCTGAGCTTGTATGTTTTGGCTACCTACAATAAGCAAAAGCAAAACAGTAAGCGTAAGTAATATTCGTTTCATAATCAAACTTTTTAAATTCTTCTTAAAATTATAAATTATACTCAAATATACTGCCAAACTACACAAACAAATTTGAATCAGCAGAAAATCTACTATTTCTTTTTTACTTGCAACCTAAAAGACATTGTATAGTCTTTTTGTGAGCGCTTAACATACTGACTGTGATTGTTTTTGTCATAACATTACTTTTTGTGTAACGCTATTTCAGGATTAGACATTAGGTAAAATAAAAAAGCTCCTTATAATTTATAAGGAGCTTTTTTGTACCCGGAGTGGGACTTGAACCCACACGACCAGTAATGGTCACTGGATTTTAAGTCCAGCGCGTCTACCAATTCCGCCATCCGGGCGAGAATTGAGCGAAAAACGGGACTCGAACCCGCGACCCCGACCTTGGCAAGGTCGTGCTCTACCAACTGAGCTATTTTCGCGATTGCGGTTGCAAATATATGCACTTTTTTTTCTTTTGCAAAAAAGAAACTAAAAAAATATTATTTTTTTTATACTCCTGTAAATTTCTTTATCTCATTTAACTTATTTAGAGCTTCTATGGGTGTTAAATTATTTATATCAATATTTTTTATTTCGTCGCGAATTTGACTCAAAACAGGATCGTCTAACTGAAATATTGTAGTCTGTATTCCTTCGCGATGATTTGCAATATCGGAAACCGGTTTTGAAATAGCAGTTTTTTTATCGGAACTCTCGAGGTCATACAACACTTCGTTTGCTCTTTTTATAACACTTTTGGGCATTCCGGCCATCCTTGCAACATGAATTCCAAAACTATGCTCACTACCTCCTTCTTTTAATTTTCGAAGAAATATCACTTCATTATCCAATTCCTTAATAGACACATTAAAATTCTTTATTCGAGAAAACGATTTCTCCATCTCGTTTAATTCGTGATAATGTGTAGCAAAAAGAGTTTTTGCTTTTGCCGATGGGTGTTCATGAATATATTCAACCATTGCCCAAGCAATAGAAATACCATCGTAGGTACTTGTTCCTCTTCCTATTTCGTCTAACAAAACCAGACTTCGGTCTGATAAATTATTTAAGATACTAGCTGCCTCGTTCATTTCAACCATAAAAGTTGATTCTCCCAAGGATATATTATCTGAGGCTCCTACTCTGGTAAATATTTTATCGACAATACCTATTTTTGCCGAATCGGCAGGAACAAAGCTGCCCATTTGAGCTAATAACACAATTAATGCTGTTTGACGTAACAATGCCGACTTTCCCGACATATTAGGCCCTGTAATAATTATCAACTGCTGTTTTTCGTTATCGAGATACAAATCGTTTGCAATATACGGTTCGCCAATGGGCAATTGTTGTTCTATTACCGGATGACGTCCTTGTTTTATTTCAAGTATCTTTGTATCGTTAATTTCCGGTCTTTTATAATTATTTTCTGATGCAAGAATAGCAAACGACAACAAACAATCGAGCTTTGCTATTAAAGCGGCATTTATTTGAATTGTAGAAATATATTCGGATAAGCTAACTACTAAATTTTGGAATATTTCCGCTTCAATGCTTTTTGATTTTTCTTCGGCTGTTAATATTTTCGATTCGTATTCTTTTAATTCTTCGGTAATATATCTTTCAGCACTAACAAGAGTTTGTTTTCTAATCCACTCTTCCGGCACTTTATCTTTATGAGAATTTCTTACTTCTATATAATAACCAAATACATTGTTAAAATTTATTTTAAGCGATGTGATTCCTGTTCTTTCAATTTCGCGATTCTGCATAGCTAATAGATAGCCCTTCCCCGACTTAGATATTTCTCTAAGCTCGTCGAGTTCAGAAGAAACACCACTAGCAATAACATTTCCTTTATTAATTAAAATTGATGGTTCCGGCATTATTTCTTTTTCTATTCTATCGCGAATAGCAACACACGGATTTAACTGATCACCAGTTTTTATTAATGCTTGATTCTTTGTATTAGCACAAGCTATTTTTATTGGTTCGATAGATGATAAAGCAATTTTGAGTTGAACAACTTCACGCGGAGAAATTCTCCCTGCAGCAACTTTCGAAATTATCCTTTCGAGATCGCCAATCTGTTTAATATGCATATGCAACAACTCATTAAAATCTGAGTTCTCTAATAAATACTGTACAATATCGTGTCGTTCTGTTATATGCAATTGTTCTTTCAATGGTAATGCAATCCATCTTTTTAACATACGACCTCCCATTGGAGATACCGTTTTGTCAATTACATCGACTAGGGTTTTAGCATCTTCGTTCAAAGAATGAAATAACTCAAGATTACGAATAGTAAATTTATCTAACCATACATAATTCCCCTCTTCTATTCGTTTTATACTTAATATATGGCTAGTTTTTTTATGTTCGGTGATTTCGAGATACTGAAGTATCGATCCGGCAGCTATAATACCATATCGTAAGTTATGCACACCAAAACCTTTCATCGAAGATGTCTTAAATTTCTTCAAGAGTTTCTCACTTGCATTTTCTTCGGTAAACACCCAGTCATCAAGCTTATAAGTATAAAATTTATCTCCAAATAATTCCTTAAATCTTTTTAATTTACTTTGTTCTACCAGTACTTCTTTTGGTTGAAAACTATTTAATAATTTATCGATATATTCATTATTTCCTTCTGCAGTATAAAATTCGCCTGTTGAAATATCGAGAAATGCTATTCCAAAAATATTTTTTTCTATATGCACAGATGCTAGAAAATTATTTTCTTTATTTTCTAAAACATTATCATTAAAAGATACTCCGGGAGTTATCATCTCTGTAACTCCGCGTTTAACAATTTTTTTTGTTTTTTTGGGATCTTCTAATTGCTCGCATATAGCAACCCTTTGTCCGGCACGAACTAATTTTGGGAGATATGTATCGATGGCATGATATGGAACTCCGGCAAGTTCTACATAAGAAGCCGAGCCATTGGCTCTTTTTGTAAGAGTTATTCCTAATATTTTCGATGCAATAATAGCATCTTCACCAAAGGTCTCGTAAAAATCTCCTACTCGAAACAACAATATAGCATTAGGATGAGTTTTTTTTATCCTATAATATTGCTGCATCAAAGGAGTTTCTGCATATTTCTTTTTCGATTTTGCCAAAACGTTTTTTATTAATTTATCTGAACAAATTTATAATTATTAAAAAACTTTTCAATCATTATGGAAATAATAAGTATAATAATTTTTCAACAATAATTTTTAATTTTCATATAGCAAAATAATACAAACTAACATTAACAATATTAAGATACATAAACGACACAATTCTCATAACTGCAAACTATGACATATGCTTAAACTATCGGTGTTACACAACACACACATTTATTTTGCCACTAATAATAACAAGAGTATTTTCGCACTTTCATATATTAAAACATATAAGCCTTATGGAGATAAGGCTTATATATTCAACATTAATGATAATTTTTTAGGGGTTAATTTTCATTATGGGTAAAAGTAAAAAAGCTTTTTCTTTTTTACAAATAATAGCAATTATTATTATACCAATATAAAAAATGTTGAATGACTAAAGCTGTCCTTTACGGGACAGCTTTTTTACTTTACAACAACAATTTACCTTTATTATAGAATCACTTTAAAAAGTTGTGGAG
>CAZDCZ010000028.1:0-34064 GCA_964504155.1 uncultured Bacteroidales bacterium
TATAAATTTACATAATTTTAGTAATTTATGTTTATTAATACCTGAAAATATTACTTAAATTTGTAACACAATATTTTTCAAGTAAAAGAATATAAATGATTGATTTTCGAAATAAAATATTTAGTATATCTAATCAGGAGCAATTTAACGATATTACTTTGCAAACGTTTCACTATCAGGCTATTAAAAACCCTACATATTCTCAATATTTACACTATTTAGATACAAACATTAATAAAATTTCGGAAATTTCGGAAATACCTTTTCTGCCAATCGATTTTTTTAAAACACACAAAGTAATTACCAACGATATAGGGTATAAGAAAATTTTTTATAGCAGCGGAACAACAAATTCTATTCGCAGTAAGCATTATATTAGCGATTTAGATATTTATGAAACAAGTTTTGTAAAAACTTTCGAATATTTTTACGGAGATATGGCCAATTATTGCATTCTTGCTTTATTACCAACATATTTAGAAAACGAAAGTTCGTCTTTGGTTTATATGGCCGACTATATGATAAAAAAATCGAAAAACGAACATAGTGGCTTTTATCTTAATAATACCGGCGATTTAGTTAAAAAATTACACGATCTTAACAAAACCGACACCCCAATTATCTTATTAGGAGTAAGTTATGCCTTACTGAATTTAGCCGAGAATTATCCTATGCAATTAAAAAACACCATAATTATGGAAACCGGCGGTATGAAAGGACAACGCAAGGAATTAACACGCCAGGAACTGCACAATATTTTCTGCAAACAATTTGGTGTACAAAATATTCATTCGGAATACGGAATGACAGAATTATTATCGCAAGCTTACTCGAAAGGAGATGGAAATTTTTTTACTCCTCCATGGATGAAAATAATAATTCGCGATTCATACGATCCGTTTACTTTTATGACAAACAATAAATCGGGAGCTATTAATATTATCGACTTAGCAAATATTAATTCCTGTTCGTTTATTGAGACCAAAGATCTTGGAAAAATAAACTCCGATAATAGCTTCGAAGTACTTGGCAGGTTCGATAATAGCGACATTCGTGGTTGTAATTTGTTGGTTGTAAATTCTTAAACAGAAATTTCACAAAAAAATATCCGATATCATTACAATATCGGACATTAATTCTTACATATATTTACAATTATTTTATACCTAGCTTCTTAGCAATTTTTTTTGGTATTGCATCTTTATGAATCATAATAGCAACAGTATTTTTCTTAATATAATTCTCCGACATATTTAAATAACCTCCCATTTCGTTACTATCTGTGTCCCATGAGTTTTTTGTTCTATAATAAATTGTTCCGTTTTGGTCTTTAACCATACCGGTAATATGCATAAGATGATCGTCGGTTGAATTATAATTATCGAATTGTTTTTGTCGATAAACAGCATCTACATCAATCTCGTCGGTAGGCTGTTTTTTATATTCCGAGTCTTTATCGGCAGGTACAACAGCAATCCCATTTTTATAAGAAAATCCTTTATCGCTTACATCTCCATCCCAATCAATTGAATATCCGTTTTCTAATGCATTATTCATAACTTCTACCAATTCGTTTAATGGTATATTATAATAACTATCGTTCGACCAATTATCGGGTATTTCTAAAATAACTTTTTCGTAAAATGGATGATGAGTGTATGAAGTAATCTCAACATAATCGTTAACATCGAAATTAAACGATTTTACAAAGCTCTGTGGTGTATATTCTTTGTTTTTATATTCGAATGTTTCGACTTTCTTACCAAAATATACATCTAAAACTGCACAGTAAGCATCGAACCATACAGAAGTAAGTTCACTATTCTTATTTTTCACAACAGTTTCTACTATACCGGCTAAAATAGCTTCTACTTCGTTATGAATATGATAATCGGTACCATATTTTTTCCCACTATAAACATCTTCCGGAACCAAACCGTGAACAGCTATTTCGTTCATAACATCGTGAGCCTGTCCGCCTTGACTAAAATTAGCTTTACCATGGTAACGAACATAATCAAGTGCTTTTTGCTCGAAAGCAAAGCGTACCGAATACATTTCAGATAGATCTATTTCGTCAAATCCTTTTCTAATTAATTCGGTTTCTATAAACGATGTTGTGGCAAAACTCCAACATGTTCCGGCTCTCTGCTGATTTTTTACAGAACTTGTTTTTATATTATAAACATCGTCAAACTTATAACTTTCTTGAGCTGATAATACGCTAATAGATAGCAATAAAAGACCTGTAAATGTAAATAATTTCATTTTATTTGTTTTCATTTTATCTAATTTATTTATTATTTCAAATATCTATAATTTGTTATTATTTTTTCGATACTCTTTATATATAAATTTTTCCTATAACGCTTTTAGTTTTTCTTTATCTTTCTTGGTAAGCTTCATAACAACAAGATCGTATGAATTATCTATCCATTCAAATATTTTTTTATCTTCTATTCTATCGTCAAATTTAATGACATTCCAATGTTTTTTGTTCATATGATATCCGGGTAATACTGTATCGGGATATTCTTCGCGCAACTTAATAATCAAATCGGGCTTGCATTTAAGATTAACGCTCATATTATCTACTAAATCGGTAAGAGCAAACATTTTATTCATTACTTTAAATACTAAAGTAGTTTCGTCGAATGGGAATTCTTCGGTAACACCTTTTTTGTTAATACAATAATTTCGCAACAATTCTATATTCATAATTTTTAATTACTTCTTGCTTTTTTAACTACAATATTCCAACTAGCTTTCCAAAAATAAACCCAATCGGTTCGTATTGGATGTTTCATATGTTTTCTTAAATACTTTAATTCCGATTCTTGGATTTCTTCAATTGTTTTTGGAATATCGGCATAAAAAGGAGGAACTAAACCCGGTTTAACTTTCACTCTTAGTTCTTGCAATTCCTTAGAATACAAATTAAAATATTGTTCACTTAAGGGTCGTACACCAACAATTTTCATTTCTCCTTTAAAAAAATTAATTAACATTGGCAACTCGTCTATCCAGAACTTGCGCATAAATCTTCCTATCATAGTAACTCTAAAATCGTTATGGAATTTTCCTCCTTTTTCAAGATCATGCATTTTATAAATATATTCTTGCAAATACTCGGCATATGGATGCATGGTTCGCATTTTATAAACGTAAATTATTTTTCCGTTTTTACCTATTCTTCTCAATTTAATTAATGGTCCATAGGTAGGATGCATATCGTAAACAGGATTTTTTATTTTTCTACTAATAAAAAATAATAATCCGTTAATTTTTTCGTAATTAACCACATCGAAACCACACGAATACAATCTTCCAAATGTCTCGGCAAGAGATATTACTCTATTTTGACCACGAGTAAATAAAAAATAAATTTTTTTGGTAAGAGAAAATTTCGGAAATACTCGTTTTAATATATAATCGAAAGTATAGTAAATATAATTTAATACAGGTGGATACTTTTTTAATATACGTATCTTGCGTAAGTTTTTTGTTTCTACACAACCAATAAAATTTCCACTAACAGAAATTTTTTTATTTATTGATTCGAAGAATTTATTAATATATCTAATATCGTTTATTCTTTGTAGATTAACAATACCATTAATATCATTATTTGATAAACTGTCGATATTAAATTTATATATTGTAGATAATACTATATTATTTTTATTATAGATATTTATATTACTTTTAATAAAATTATACGCATTAACTCCAGATTCGTTAATTATTGCATCTCTTATATTCGCTATTGCCTTACTATCTTCTGCAATATTAATATCGGCATCAGCAGCACTTAAAATATCATCTAAAACAGAAACTTGGTGTTTCGAAGAAATATCATCCTTCTGTATATCAGGAGCTGTATGAATATAACAACTTATATTCGCTAATATTATTTCAAAAAATGTAGTAAAAATAATTGTACCAAATACAACTAAACGAGAATAAAATAACGATTGAAATGCAAACATTAACAAACTACTAAATGCAATAATTACTAAATTTATTGTAATAACATATATACTTGCTTTCCATGCATCATTTCGTTTATATAAAGTATATTTTTTAGTAATAAGAGAAAACACAATCCAAAAACCAAGGAATAATAGGAATGAAGGTAAATAATTTGGCAAATAAACTCTTTTTGTTGCAGGTTTTAACCATATCATTAACATAAATGCCGCAGTAAGCACAAAAATATCGATGATAGTATTAATAATAACAGATTTTTTCATTAAGTTATTTTTAAAAATACTAATTGCTGAAATTAATAATAAGTTTTTAAAGAAATAATATTTCTTTAAAAATTTATTACATAAAAAAATACTTATTCATAATATCCAATAACAGCATTTGATACAGCTCTTGGCTGAGGAGGTAAAGAGTATATATTTTCTTCGTAATTAACATTATAAGGCGAAATATTCAAAGTTTTACCATTAACAACAAGAGTACTACTTCCTCCGGGATCGAAGCCCATAGCAGTAACAATGTTATAATTTTTCAAAATATTTGCCATATCGATATGTGTAGCACCAACAGACTCTCTAATTCTTCCGTTTATTGTAAGAACTACTAAATTATTATCTTTATCTATTCCAACAGCAATTTTAGGTCCTCGCATATCGGTATAATCAAGGCGTGCAGCCTGAGTTTTAATAGAATTTTTAGTTTTCCAACCTTCAATTTCCATATCTAAACAATACTCATTATTATTTATTAATAATGGTCCTGCTTCAACAGCTTGCAAAACATTTTCTAATCCGTCAATTTTTATATTTACTTCGTCTCCAACATTATTAAATTCTTCGGGAAACTTATTGGCTGGAAATGATATAGTTAGTCCAACAGGAGTAATGTTTACGTTTTCGTTTTTTTTAGTTCTTATTACTTCTTTTATAATATTTCCGGCAAGCTTCACAATCACTCTTCCGTTACCTTCGATTTTCTCATTCGAATATAATAAATTGTAATATGAAATTTTATCGCCAGAAACTCTCATATTACATTGATTCTGAGGAAGGTGTATATCAAGCGTTCCACGTGAAACACTGATACCTTTTGAACAATTTACTCTTGAGACATTAACATTAGAATTTTTATAAATCATAATTGCAGGTTTATTATATAATGGTGCACTTAAAACCTTGCCATCCGATATTAATAAACCTAATGGGGAACCAATATAAGACTCTGGAAGCCCCAATTTTCCTACTAATTCAGCATTTAAAATATATCCACCATTCCAAGCAACTACTGATTTTTTATTTGTTTCTTTTTCAAATTCATTTACAAATGAGGTAACAGTTTTCGTTTTTTTGCTCGATTTAATAAGTAATTTTAATTGTTTGTTATTATGTTTAATATTTGTTCTGGAAATAATTCCGTTCCAAGGCATTTTATCATCATACACACCACTAATACTAGAGTATTCAACATTGTTTTGTTTATTACTGTCAATATCTAAATTTCTAATTACATCTATTACCGGCGACATTTTTGTTTCGGCATCTTTTTTTAATGTACTAAATACTTTTTCTTTTCCATATTTTTCAACTGCCGAATTAAATTCTTCGCTTTTTAAAAACTCCGAAAAATCTTTTGCAGTTTGAATAGGAGTAGGGTAGGCAAGTGTAGAACGAATTCCGGCAGGAACAAATTGAATAAAACCACTATTATATGGTATTCCAAGTATGTTTGATATTAATTTATTCACGGCTTTTCCAATATGTATTCTGTCAATATCAACAATATCGGTCATTATCGACGAATCTTTTCTTGTTGAAATAATTACACCATTATTTTTCTTTACATTTTTTAAAGCTTCTAGTGCATCATTACCAAGTAATTTAAAATGAATTCCAACTGTGGGCTGTTTCGATTCTACTAATTTTATTATTCCAAAGTGATATAATAATTTAGATTCTTCATCTTTTCCGTTTATTAAATAATTTCGTATTTGCTCATACGAATATCCTTCAATATTCATTTTTACATTAACTATAATATAAATTGGTTCTATATTTTTCGCATTCGGTTTTAAAATTTCTGCGGTAAGCTCTTCATCAATACTTAATTCTAATCGCGAACGAACAGATTGTAAAGCAAAAAATTCTAATTCGTTTTTAAAATACTTACTCGGAAAAAATGCTATTGGAATATTAGCTTGTAATTTTTTAATTAAAATATCTCTATCATCAATTCCTAAATATGTTGAAGATGTTAATTGTTGTAATGCCAAATTCCAATCGGTAAAAAAATACGAAGAACTAATATTGTCATTAATCTTTTTACTATTAAATTTTTTGTGAAATATTATATTAATTATTCCGGTTAATTCTTGGGTAGTATATTTTTGATATAAATAATTATATTTATTTCTATGTCGATAAGCTAATGAATGATCATGTCGTATTTTATTTTCCCCTTTTTTATAATTAAATAAATTTTCAACTATATTATAAAAATCAAGAACTTTTTTAGAATTAGTAAATTCTATATTGTTTTTTTTAAATAATTTTTGTGTAAAAGAAAACATTATTCCTTTTATGGCTTGTTCTTCGATACGAAAAAAACTAGGATCAATTAATGATTTAAGAAAAATCATAAATTTCATTCTTCCATAACCCGGCAAATATTCCCTGCTTTCTGTATTAAGGATATATTCTAAATTCTTGTTTTTACAATTTAGTAATTTTTCAAATTCGTAAAATGCCTTTTTTATAACTATTATATCTTTTTTATTATATTTCGATTGATAATTGCATCTATATAAAATATCATTAATATTACTCTCTAATGAATTATAGCTATATCGATTTATCACAACAGTATTATTATGATTAATTTCATCGATAAATTTATGAGGGAAAAATACTCTTTCGGTAATTTTCTTTAAGTGTTTTAAAGTTATATTTTTACCATCGAATTCAATTACCTTTAATCGTTCTTTATATGATAAGTGCTTACCAATAACTTCTGAATATACATTCTCGGGAATATATTTTCTGCAAAATATTGGGACACCACAAGCTGCCGCTTCTATAATAGGCAATCCTCGTCCTTCGGTTTTGCTTGGTAATAAAATTAAAGAAGCAATATTATATAATTCAGGTATTTCAACAGGATTTTCAAATTTTTCTTTAAATTTCTTTTTATCTATTTCGCTAAATAAAAATGCAATAAAAACTTTATTTTTTACATCATCAGAAATATTATCTAATAAAATTTGAAAATCTTTAATTAGTTTTTCGAAATAATTGAAATGTCCAACAGCTATCGGTCCGGTAATAAGTAATGTTAATTTTAAGTTTGGAGTTTCTTTGAATCTATTATTGAAATCATTTGTGCTAAATAATTTTTTTATTAGTTCGAATCCTGCTTCTATTCTTTTTCTACCAATAATTCTTGTTGGTTGTAGAAAAATAATATTTTCGTTTAAAAAATTTTTTAAGGGTTTTGTTTTTCTGTTACCAATTAATATTGGTCTTGGATTTTTTTCTTTTATTAAATTCGAATTAATAACATCGCTTACAGAATAACTTATTAATGTATTTTTATATCTACTAAGTATTTGTTCAAACTGATAAAATGTATTTATCCGTTTTCTTTTAGTTGTTTTTGTATATCGCAAAATATCAATAGCAGTACCTATTTCTATAACATTTACCGGATTATGTCCATTAATTTTTATTAAATGTTCCGATTGATCTCTATTAATATTTACATTAATCCATTTTTTTGATTGCCAAGGATATAAAATTTCAATAATTGAAAAAACTTCACCTAAGTGTGAATTCATGAAGAAAAAATCTCTTGGTCCATTTGGTAATTTTTTTACCCTTTTATTAACTAAACTATTACCACCTTCCCAATAAAAATCGTGGTTATTATTTATTACATTTAATCCAAAATATTCCGATAAAAGAATAATAGCTAAAGCTAATGAAACATTTCCCGGATTCGAACAAATATTTACCAAATACAATAAACTTAAATTATTATCGATAATATATTTTCCTAATTCTTTAATAATAAGAATCGTTTCATTCCAAAATTTCTTTATTAATTCGTTATATTCTTTACTTCCTCTATCGAGTTTAGTAAAGAAAAAATACTTATATAAGCTCCAATCGTCGAATCCTTGAATATCTTCAATTTCTTTTTTTACAACATAATTTGGTAGTAATTTATACGATTCGGGATAAAATTTACCGGTAATATAATGAATTGGAGTATTCTTAAATTTATTTTTAAATATTTCTGCATATTTATTAATTTCAAGACTAACACCATCAACAGAATACTGGAAAGTAATAAATCCAATTCCCCCATTTTTAATCGATTTATTAAAATTAATTTTATTATCACAAATATTAGAAAAATACTTATTTTCGTTTGATTTAATTTTATCTAAAAATAAACCTAAATCGAACCATGTGTTAATATTTTCATCTTTAAGGATTTCTATTAATTGATTAATCTTTTTACATTTTTTTTTCATAATATATTATAAGTTATTCTAAAAAAATAAGTTACAAAAAATATTTTACATAAGTTGTATATAAAAATAAAAATATTAAAAAATGAATATTAAAAAATTTACTCTTTCTATTTTATTATTAATAGTAATAGCATATTTAAGTCTTATGCCTACAACTAATGTTTCTAATATAAAATTATTTCATCATCAAGATAAAATAATACATATGTTAATGTATTTAATATTGTCATTATCAATATTATATGGATTTTATAAACAGATTAAACTTTTTAAATATTTTAAACTTACATCGGTTGTAATTGCAGGCTTATATGGTATTTTATTAGAATTCTGTCAAGCATATTTTACTATTAACAGAGAGTGTGAATTACTCGATTCTTTAGCTAATATTATTGGAGCAATTCTTTCGATTATTATATTTAATATACTTGTTAATTTGCATTTAATAAATAAGAGATCTAAAAATTAGCTCTCTTATATCATAAAATATATAATACTAGTTATAATAGATTTTTAATCGGTATTTTTTGTATTCTAGTCAAATGTCTTCCTCCTTCAAATTCGGTATTTAAAAATACATCAACAATATTTTTAGCTTCTTCGAAAGTAACAAATCGTGCAGGTATAGAACAAACATTAGCATCGTTATGTAGGCGTGCTAATTCAGAAATTTCGACATTCCAACATAATGCTGAGCGTATTCCTTGATGTTTATTAGCAACCATACTAATACCATTTCCACTACCACATAAAGTAATACCAATATCGTTCTTCTTATTTTCTATAGAAATAGCCAAAGGATGTGCAAAATCAGGATAATCAACACTCTCGGTTGAATTAGTTCCAAAATCTTCAACTTTATAATTTTTTTTGGTTAAATAACTAACAAGCTTTGTTTTGGTTTCGTATCCGGCATGATCGCAAGCAATAGCAATTTTTTGTATTTTCACTTTTAAAAATTTTAGTAATTATAAAAATTATTAAGCAAATTTAATATAATTTTATAAAATTGAGATAGTAAAAAATATTTTAAATTTAAAATATCAAATATTAAAATTAAATATTTTAAGTACAAAGTTATTAACATTAAATATTTAGCTAAGTAATGATATAATTCTGATTTATTGTATATTATGTATGTTTATCTATACTATATAAAATTGTTAATTACTTAGTACATTTTTGTTAATTTAATGTTAATAGTATTATATATTTATTTAAAACTTTTATTTGATTTTAAAAAAAACAATTTCGTTAATAATAAAATTATTAAATGCAAAAATATATACATTTATTAATCTTCAATTTTTAAACAATATATAAACAAAAAATAAAGGTAATAATTAAATAATTTATCAATAATCGAGACTAAAATTCACTATTAACACTATGTTAATAACGTTTGTATTTTATTAAAAATCAATACTAAAATTAAAATTTTCTTGTTAATTACCTTTTAACAAAATATTAATTACTAAAATTGCAAAAAAATATAAGAATATTTAATAAACATATTAACCGAATAATATATATATCATATATATAAATAGATTAAATAATATATAATAATAATATAATAATAGTTGATAATGGATTTAATAAAAAATGGTTTTGTAAATAGGGTTATTGATAAAAACCTTAATGTTATTGATGAGATTAATAAATTAAAAAAAGAGAAAAATGCAATTATATTAGCTCATTATTACGAAGCAGATGAAGTGCAAGATATTGCAGATTTTGTTGGAGATAGTTTAGCATTATCGCAAAAAGCTGCAGAAACTAATGCTGATATTATAGTTTTTGCCGGTGTTCATTTTATGGCAGAAACAGCAAAAATTTTATCTCCAAATAAAAAGGTTCTTATTCCCGACACAAATGCAGGTTGCTCTTTAGCTGAATCGTGTAAATACGATGATTTTAAGAAATTTATAGATGAACATAAAGGATATACTGTAATATCGTATGTTAACACAACAGCTAAAATTAAAACTTTAACAGATATTTGTTGTACTTCAACTAATGCTTTAAATATAATTAAGAATTTACCTGAAGACGAAAAAATAATATTTGCTCCTGATAGAAATCTTGGTAATTACATAAAAACACAAACCGGAAGAGAAATGATAATTTGGGATGGTGCTTGTCATGTACATGAAGAATTTTCTGTAGAAAAAATTGTGGAGTTAAAAAATAAATATCCAGAGGCAAAGGTAATTGTACATCCTGAATGTAAAAAAAATGTACAAATAATTGCAGATCATGTTGGTTCTACATCCTCGCTTTTGAAATATGCTAAAAATAGTGATGCCAAAAAATTTATAGTTGGTACAGAATCGGGAATATTTCATCAAATGAAAAAAAATAATCCTGATAGAGAATATTTTGCTATTCCACCAATAGATTCTACTTGTGGTTGTATAAATTGCGAGTTTATGAAATTAATTACTTTAGATAAAATTTATAATACATTGAAATACGAACAACCTGAAGTAATTATAGAAAAAGAGGTAATTGAAAAAGCAAAAGGTTCAATTATGAGAATGCTAGAATTATCGAAATAGAAAATATTGAATAATAATTTATAAAGCAAGTGATATAATTATCACTTGCTTTTTTTTTTTGTATAAATTTGTAATGAATAAAGAAGAAATATTTATGAAAAAAATTATTATAATATTTATTATTGTTATTTTTTACAAAAATGCTATTTCACAAATAGAGAAGTTTGATATATCAAAAAATGTTTATTATAAATTTTATTATAAAGATAGTACTATATCGAGTGAAGGATTTTTAAAAAATGGGAAACCTGAGGGATATTGGAAAAATTATTATAAAACAGGAGTTTTAAAATCTGAAGGAAAAAGAAAAAATTATTTATTAGATAGTATTTGGATTTTTTATTCTGAATTAGGCGATACTTCAAAAATATTTGAATATATAAAAGGTAAAAAAAATGGATATCAATATTATTATAAAAAAGATGAATATGATAATATTTTTTTATTTTCTAAAGAATTGTTTTTAGAAAATAAAAAAAATGGCAAATCAATATATTTTTATAAGACCGGAAAAATTAATGTTATAGTACCATATATTAATAATTTGAAGAATGGAAAAGAAAAAGAATTTAATAAGAATGGTATAATTATTTCTATAAAAGACTATAAAAATAATGTATTGATAAAAGAAGAAAAGATTAATAGAAAAGGCTTAAATAACGAAAAAATAGGTACTTGGAAAGAATTTTATAAAAATGGAAATGTAAAAGAAGAAAAAAAATATGTTAATGGTTTGCTCAATGGATTTGCAAAATATTATAAGAAAAATGGAATTTTAGATTTTGTTATTCTTTACCAAAATGATGAAATTATAGAAGATACTTCAAATATATTTAGTGATTTTGTTAAAATAAAAGAAGAATACTTTAATAATGGAGGTATAAAATATAGAGGAAATTTTAAAAATGAAAGGAAAATTGGTATTCATCGTTGGTACGATACATTTGGAAATGTAATTAGAACAATTGAATATGATATAAATGGTAATAAAATTTTTTCGGGTATTATTAACGATAATGGAAAAAAAGAAGGTAAATGTATATATTGGTATAATGATTCGATAATAAAATCGAAAGGAAAGTTTATTAAAGGAAAACAAAATGGTAATTGGATTTTTTATTTTAAAAATGGAAAAATAGAACAGAAAGGATCATATTCTAAAGGTAAGTTAAATGGAGAATGGAATTGGCTTTATAAAAATGGAAACGTTAAAAGAAAAGAAAATTATTTATATGGTAATTTAGAAGGCGAATTCATAGAATATGATATAAATGGTAATATACTTATAAAAGGAGAGTATATTGATGGTAAAAAAGAGAATGAATGGTATTATTCTGTAGGTGATCATGTAGTGAAAGGAAATTATATTTTTGGCGAAAAAAATGGAGTGTGGAGATATTTTTATAAAAATGATAAAATAAAATTCGAAGGAAAATTTGTACAAGGAATTAAAATAGGGAAACATAAATATTATTGGTCAAATGGGTTTATACAAAAAGAATGTTTCTACGAAAATGGGAGAAAAATAAAAAATTTGAAAAAATATGATGAAAATGGTAATATTATTATTACTATTCAATATAAAAATAATGAAGTTTATAAAATTAATGGTAAAAAAACAGATAATTAATGGAAGATCTAGATATACACGACGATAAATTAGATAATAAAGAAAATGAATTCGAAAATAAGTTACGTCCTTTAAGTTTTAAAGATTTTAAAGGACAAAATAATATAATAGAAAATCTAAGAGTATTTGTTGAAGCTGCCAAAATGCGAGAAGAAGCCTTAGATCATGTTTTGCTTCATGGACCACCGGGACTTGGTAAAACAACTTTAGCAAATATTATTTCGAATGAAATGAATGTTAATTTTAAAGTAACCTCTGGTCCGGTGCTTGATAAACCCGGTGATTTAGCCGGATTATTAACTAATCTAGACGAAGGTGATGTATTATTTATCGACGAAATACACAGACTGAGTCCTGTTATTGAAGAATATCTTTATTCTGCTATGGAAGATTTTAGAATAGATATTATGATTGATAAAGGGCCAAGTGCTAGATCGGTTCAGTTAAGTTTAAATAAATTTACTTTAATTGGTGCTACAACACGATCGGGTTTATTAACTAGTCCTTTACGAGCTCGATTTGGAATAAATTCTCATTTTGAATATTATAATTTAGATATATTAAAAGGAATTGTGAAACGTTCTGCAAAAATTCTGAATATTGGTATTGACGAAGATGCTGCTTATGAAATTGCTTTTAGAAGTAGAGGAACTCCTAGAATTGTTAATGCCTTACTTAGAAGAGTGAGAGATTTTGCGCAAGTTAAAGGAAATGGTTTTATCGATTTTAAAATAGCAAAATATTCATTAAAAGCTTTAAATATAGATAAACATGGTCTCGATGAAATGGATAATAGAATTCTTTTAACTATAATAGATAAATTTAATGGTGGACCGGTTGGTATTTCTACAATAGCTACTGCTGTTGGTGAAGATGACGGAACTATAGAAGAAGTATATGAGCCGTTTTTAATTAAAGAAGGATATATAAAAAGAACACCAAGAGGAAGAGAAGTAACAGAATTGGCTTATAAGCATTTGAATAAAGCAGGTAAAAGTAGTAATCAACAATCTCTATTTTAATAAATTGTTTTAAAATATTATTTTCAGAATTTTGTTTACTAAAAGATATTAAAATAATGCATTAGAAATTTTTTCTAATTTACTTATTTTTAATAATAAAATTTTTCGACCTTGTAAATCAATAAGATTATCTTTTTTGAATTCCGACAACAAACGAATAACAGATTCTGTTGCGGTACCTACAATATTAGCTAATTCTTCTCGAGTTAAAGAAATTTGTAAAATCTTATTTTCATCTACTCCAAAAGTATTATAGAGTTTCAATAAAACTTCGGCAAGGCGTTCTCTAACTGTTTTTTGGGCAATATCGGTAATATAAGAATTAGCTTCGCCTAGTTCTTTGCATGTTTGGTGCATAATCGACATAGAAAAATTAGAGTTCTTTTTTATTAGAGTTAAAAACGATTCCGATGGAATAAAACATAATGTAGCATCAGAAAGTACTTTTGCTGTTGTACAAGCTCTTTCGTTACTTAATATCGATCTATATCCAATAATATCTCCTTTTTTTGCAAAAGAAATTATTTGTTCTCTACCATCGATACCTGTTTTGTATATTTTTAAAATACCATTATTTATACAATAAATACCTTTAATTTTATCGCCTTCGTTATAAATAACCGAATTACGTTTATAAAAATTACAAACTTTAGCCGAATGTAATTCTGTATAGTTCTCGTCCGATAATTTGGCAAAAACAGAATTAAATTCCGCAAAACAATCATTACATATTGGTATTTTATCTATATTTTTCATTTGACGCCGAATTTACAACAAAGAAATAAAACAAAAAATACAATTTATTATTTTTATTTAATTAATACAATTTTCTAACTTTGTAAATTTATAAATATAAACATAATTAAATAAACATAAATCGAAATTAAACTTATAAAGATGAAAACAATTGCAAACGCAAAATTTATCGATAATATGGCTTTTGAATGCGAAGTAAATGGTCATAAATTTATTATTGATGCTGATGATGAAGTTGGAGGAAACAATAGAGGTCCTCGTCCCAAGCCACTCATGTTAGTTGCTTTAGCCGGTTGTACCGGAATGGATGTTGTTTCTATATTGCGTAAAATGCGAGTTAAACTCGACGATTTTGATGTAGTTGTTGAAGGAAATAATACTACAGAACACCCAAAGCATTTCGACGAGATAAAAGTTATTTATAAATTTTGGGGAAAAGATTTACCTCTCGATAAACTAAAAAAAGCTATTAGTTTATCTGAGGAAAGGTATTGTGGAGTTAGTTTTACTTACAAACAGTCTATCAAATTAACTAGCGAAATTGTTATTAATGAATAAGTGTACATATGTTCCACGTGAAACTAGTAATTAACAATTAATTTGCAGTTATTAACAAAAAAACATCAGAGTTTACATTCTGATGTTTTTTACATTTATGTTTTTAATAATATAATTAATTTTACTTTAACATATTAAACAGAATTTATATTTTTCAGTTTTTTTTTGCCTCTAACCCTAAAGGAAGAAAGATAAAAAATCAATCTGTTCCCTTTAGGGAGTAATGGTAAAAATAGGTTGATTTTGTGTTAAAGCATAATGTGTCAAAGTAGAATTAATATGCAGATTTAAATTGATTTAAAAAGTTTACATCATTTTCAAAATATAAACGTAAATCTTTAACACCATATTTTAGCATTGTAATTCTTTCTATACCCATACCAAAAGCAAAACCTGTATATTTTTTGCTATCAATATTATTACTTTCTAAAACATTAGGATCTATCATTCCACAGCCTAAAATTTCTAACCAACCTGTATATTTACAAACATTACATCCTTTACCACCACATAAACTGCAAGAAATATCTAATTCGGCCGAAGGTTCTGTAAACGGAAAATATGATGGACGTAGTCTAATTTTTGTTTCTTCGCCAAACATTTCTTTAGCAAAATATAATAATGTTTGTTTTAAGTCTGCAAACGAAACATTTTCGTCTATATATAAGCCTTCTATTTGATGGAATATACAATGAGCTCGTGCACTTATTGCTTCGTTTCTAAAAACTCTTCCGGGTGATATTGTGCGAATAGGAGGTTGAGAGTTTTCCATTATTCTAACTTGTACCGAAGAAGTATGCGTTCTTAATAAAATATCGGGATTAGTCTCTATAAAAAATGTATCCTGCATATCTCTTGCCGGATGATCTTCAGGAAAATTTAATGCTGAAAAAACATGCCAATCATCTTCTATTTCAGGTCCTTCAGAAATTGTGAAGCCTAAACGCGAAAATATTTCTATAATTTCGTTTCTTACAACAGAAATCGGATGACGTGTTCCTAATTTATTATTGTCAACCGGTAACGAAGTATCGTTCAGTGTTTTCTTGTCTGAGGTAGTTTCGAAAGAAGTACTTTGCTCGATAATTTTATTTTGTACAGAAGATTTTAAAATATTTAATTCTTGTCCAAATTCCTTTTTTTGTTCAACAGATATTTTTTTAAATTCTGCAAAAAGAAAATTTAAAATACCTTTTTTCCCTAAATATTTAATTCGAAACTCTTCTATTTCTTCAAGGGTTTTTCCTGTGAAATCATTTACCTCTTCTAAATATTTCTTAATTTCCATTATATATTTTTATTTATAGTAATTTCTATTATTTTATTTTAGTGATTTTCATTTTTATATCAACAATTGGTCTGTCGTTCTTGTCTGTTTTTACCGAAGCAATTTTATCAACTATTTCTAAACCATTTATTATTTCGCCAAATACGGTGTAATTACCATCTAAATGTGGTGTTCCTCCAATTGTACGATAGTATTTGCGTTTAAATTCCGGTATCTTATATTTTCCTATAGAATCAATATCTTGTTTTACTTTTACTTTTACTATTGTAATAATACTTTCGTAATTAATATCTTCTCCTTTATCAAAGGCTTTATTTTCTTCTATCGAAAAATATTTTTTATAAAGACTTTCTTTTATATTTTTATTTATACTTATTTCTAAGCTGTCTAATTGATTGTCGGTAAATACCTTTCCTTGAACAATATAAAACTGTGAACCGGATGATTCTTTTTTAGGATTTATTTTATCGCCTTCGCGAGCTGCGGCAATTACCCCTTTTTTATGAAATAGAGAATCGTTAAATTCAGCAGGAATATTATATCCACAATCTGCTTCTCCTAAAAAATCTCCAAATTTAGCATTTTTTGAATCCGGATCACCACCTTGTATCATAAAATTATTAATAACCCTATGAAAAAGAATATCTTCAAAAAAATTTTCTGTTACAAGTTTTTCAAAATTGTCTCTATGAAGGGGTGTTTTATTATATAATTTAATAGTAATATCGCCAAAGTTGGTTTCAATTCTATATAAATTCTTATCTGTTTGATTATTGGTACACGAAATAGTAAAAAGTATAAAAAAAGACAATAGTAAGTTTTTCATAGTGATTTGGTTTATAAAAAATATAGAAGTTTTTTTTTGATTTTAAATATTTTAGAAATAAACTTAATAAATTTGCGTTATTATCATTTAGCAAAAATATCATAAAATTTTTATTTGATGAAAGATAGGAATGTAAAATATTATATTAATCAGATAATTAATAAAAAAAAGAAGCAAAAATATTGTAATTACGAGTGTTTATAATAATATTTATATAATAGAGCTATTTAATTGAAATTAGTTTAATACAGAGTAATGCTTATTATTTATTTTCGATAAAACTATTGAAATAAATATGATGAGAATTTGTACTTTATTTTTACTTTTGAATATATTATTAATATTACTTATGAATAAATAATAGATATTGGAACATATTAAAAAATTAGTAGGGCAAACAGCAATTTATGGATTAGGAACAGTTGTTCCCCGAGTTCTTAATTTTCTTATATTAACACCTTTTTTTACTCGAATTTTTTCTACAGCCGAATATGGTGTGTTTTCGGAATTATACGCTTACGTAGTATTTTTACTTGTATTGTTGATTTATGGTATGGAAACTGCTTTTTTCCGATTTACAGAAAGCGAAAACGATTATAAAAAAGTTTATTCTACATCAATAGTATCATTATTTATTACATCAAGCGTATTCCTTGTGTTAACAAATATATATACAAGTCAAATAGCCTCATTAATCGGATATGCTCATAACTCTTTGTATATAAGGTTGTTTTGCCTTATTGTTGCTATTGATGCATTTATGGCAATTCCTTTTGCAAAACTACGATATCTGAATAAAGCTCTTAAATTTGGAATAATTAAAATTATAAATGTTGGAATAAATATAGGTCTGAATTTATTTTTTTATTTATGGCTTCCTGAAATTATCGAGAATAACCCAAGTTCTATTTTCGCTGTTATTTATAATCCCAATATGGGTATAGGATATGCATTTATTGCTAATCTTATTGCTAGTGCAGTAACATTTATTGTTTTAATTCCGGAAATATTTAATGTATCATTTAATTTCGATATTAAATTGTTAAAGAGAATGTTGAAATATGCATTTCCTTTATTAATTGTTGGTTTGGCCGGAATGGTTAATGAAGTATTAGACAAAATACTAATGAAGTATTTAGTTATCGACTCTGTAAATCCTATGGTTCAGGTTGGAATTTATAGTGCTAATTATAAATTGGCTGTACTTATGACTTTGTACATACAGATGTTTCGATATGCGGCCGAGCCATTTTTCTTTTCACGAATGAAAGATAAAAATGCTAAAGAATTGTATGCAGATGTTATGAAATATTTCGTAATTTTTGGCTTACTTATTTTCCTTGGAGTTACTTTATTTATCGATATCTTTAAATATTATATTGGAAACGATTTCCATTCCGGATTAGGAATAGTTCCAATAGTGCTGCTTGCAAATTTATTTCTTGGAATAATATATAATTTATCAATTTGGTATAAATTAAATGACAAAACAAAATATGGCGCATATTTGGCTATTATAGGGGCAGTTATAACCTTGGTTCTAAACTTTATTTTAGTTCCTAAAATTGGTTATTTGGGTGCTGCTTGGGCAACATTTATATGTTACTTATCTATGATGATTTTGTCTTATTTCTTAGGACAGAAATATTATAAAATTAAGTACGATTTAAAAAGTATTGGAATGTATTTTGTAATAGCTGTGCTAATATTTTTTATTAAACAATATATCAATTTTAACAGTAGCTTGATAAATTATAGTTTTTATAGTTTCTTAATAATTGTATTTATGATATTTGTTATAAGAAAGGAAAAAATGTTAAAATATTTAAAATAATTTTAAAATACGATTGTGATAATTAATTTTGAGAAACTATTTTATTAAAACTTTTTATAATGCAAATTAATATTGTTAATAAATCAAAAAATCCCTTACCTGAATATAGCACCAAAAACTCTGCCGGTATGGATTTACGTGCTAATTTAGATGATACAGTAAGCCTGAAACCTCTTGAGAGAATATTAATTCCAACAGGTTTATTTATAGAACTGCCGGATGGTTACGAAGCGCAAATTCGACCACGTAGCGGCCTCGCTGTTAAAAAAGGTATTAGTGTTTTAAATTCTCCGGGAACTATAGATTCAGATTATAGAGGCGAAATAGGAATTATATTAATTAATCTATCGAATAGTGAAGTAGTAATTGAACCGGGCGAAAGAATTTGCCAGATGATTATTGCTAAGCACGAAACTGCGATATTGGTTAATGTTAATGAGATAAACGAAACCCTTAGAGGCAAAGGGGGGTTTGGAAGTACAGGAACACGATAAATGTTGAATTTACTTTAGTATATAAGTTGTTACGATATTATGTAGAAATTGCGCGATAATTTTTGTTAATGTTTCTAAAATGCTGTAACAGGCTTATATTCATGTTTATATAAAAACTATAATGACAAAAGTTTATATTTATTTTATTAGAATAGTTGGCTCTATTTTCTTACTTTCTATTCTTTCTGCTTGTTCTGTTAATAAGAAATTTAATAAACAAAGCGGAAAAGAAATTACCAAAAATAAGCAAGTTGAATTCGATTACTTATTCTTAGAAGCAAATAGGCAAAAGATGTTAGGTAATTTTACAAGTGCTACAGCTCTCTTTTATCAATGTCTCGAAATAAACGAAAAGAGCGATGCAGTTATGTACGAAATAGGTGGAATAAACGAAATATTAAAAAATTACGACCTTGCACTTAAATATTCGAAGAAGGCTGTCGAGATAAATCCAAATAATAAATGGTATAAAATACAATTAGCTCAAATCTATATTGTTACTAACGATTATAATCAAGCAATCGATACATATAAAAAATTAATAGAAAATAATAAAAACGATTTTAATTTATATTATAATCTTGCTGCACTATATTTAAAATTAGATAAATATAGCGAAGCAATAGAAACATATAATGTTATAGAAAAAAAATTCGGAGTTAGCGAACCTGTTTCTCTAACAAAACAACAACTATATTATAAAATTGGCAAAAAGCAGAAAGCATATGAAGAATTAGTAAAGCTGAATAAATTATTTCCAGAAGTGCCTAAATATTATGGTTTACTTGCCGAAATGTACACTGACGACAATAATTTCGACGAAGCAAAAATTATGTATGAGAAATTGTTTTATATGGATAAGAATAATTCACTTGGTTTACTTAGCGAGTTAGCTCTTTATAGAAAGAGTAATGATTACAATACTTTTTTTAAAAAACTAAATATTGTTGTTTTTAATGATGATATTCCATTAAATTCTAAAATATTGGTTTTCGTATCAATATTAAATAATAAAAACGAATTTCTTAATAATACCGAAAGTGTTGAAACTTCCATTAATTCTCTAGTTCTTAAATATCCTTTTAATACCGATGTTAGGACTATATATTCAGATTTTCTAATTAAAGTTAATAAATACGATAAAGCTCTATCTGAATTAGAATTTGTTATTGACAATTCAAAGGCAAAATACTTGGTTTGGGAACAAGTATTATCTTTGTATAGTTATTTAGGTAAAACCGAACAATTATGTAAAAAAAGTATAGTGGCTATTGATAGTTTTCCGGATAACCCAAAAGTATATTTTTTTGCAGGCATATCTTCCTTACAGTTAGATAAGTATAAAGAATCAATTAAATATTTAGAAAAAGGTCTCGCAAAAATTAGTTTTGACGAGAATATGAAGATTGATTTCTATACTTATTTAGGCGAAGCTTATCATAGTTTAGGAGATAACTCAAAATCAGACAAATATTTTGAAAAAGTGATTGAAATACAGCCCAATAACCAGTATGTTATAAACAATTATACTTATTATTTGTCATTAAGAGAGGTTAATTTAAAACACGCCGAAGAATTAAGTAAAAGAACAATTATTTCTGAACCTAATAATTCTACCTACCTCGATACTTATGCTTGGATATTGTTTAAGCTTGGAAAATATCAAGAAGCTCTTACATATATTAAACGAGCTATAGAAAATGGCAAAAATGTTAGTTCAACTCTGTACTCTCATTATGGCGATATTTTGTATAAAAATAACTTGATTTCTGATGCAGTATATTTTTGGAATAAAGCTAAGGATTTGGGCGAAAATAACCCAGAATTATTAGAAAAGATAAAAACAAAAAGTTTAAAGTAAAAATATATACTATTAATGAAAAATATAGTATTCATCGCCGGAAAGCTGCTTATAGTGATAATGTTAATTATTAGTGTAAGTTCGTGTAAAACAAATGAGGAGCTTGCCTATAAACGAAATTTTATTAAGACTAACGAACTGTATAAAAATGCAGTTAATACTAATATTCGTTTTAACGAAGTATTAATAAGAAATGTTAAAATTTCGTATTCTAACGATAATAATAAGATAAAATTTTCTGGTGTTATAAAAATCCAAAAAGACAGTTCAATTCTTCTAGCTATTACTGCCCCTTTAGGAATAGAAATTGCTAGAGCCAAAATCACTAGAGACAGCCTATTTGTAATAGACAGAAAAAATAAAAAGTATTTAAGCGATAAAATAGAAGTGCTTGAGATGTTTTTTAAGTATCCTGTTTCTTTCGATGAATTACAAAATATTCTTATAAATAATAATTTCAATAATTTTGCAGAAACTCTTTATATCGATAGCATAAATAAACGTTTATATTCTAATACTAAAAATTGCTTCGAATTATCAAAAACTGAGTATGTAAGAAATCAATATTTTAAGATCGATACAATTTCGAAATCGATAAATATTAATAAGAATTTTTTAGTTAGTGAGTATTATATTTCCGGACCGAATTGCAATATTAGATTTGAATATAACAAATTTTTCGAAATCGGTAAGAAATATTTTCCCGAGAATATCTTAATTAGAATACGAACAAACACGAGCTATAGTAAAATAAAAATAGAATATTCAAAGCCTGTATTTCGCGAAAGAAAAAAACTAAATTTTATTATTCCCAATGCTTATGAAAAAATTAGTAGTTTTATATAAAAATCAAAAAAACAGTTTAAAACAAGCTTAAATGAAGAAAATAATTTTCGTATTCTTATTTGTTGCTTTTACTATTTCCAGTGTTTTTAGTCAAAATAAAAACGAATTGGAGAAATTAAAAAGGCAAACAGAAAACGATATTGAATTAACTACTAAACTACTTAATGAAACGAATAAAAGTAAAGAACAACAATATTTTCATTTACTTATTATTAAGAAGAGAATTAGTCTGCGTAATAAATTAATAATAACAATTAATAAAGAAATAATCGATATAGAGAAAAAACTAATTGAGAAAAACAAATTGATCAATTCCTTAGAGAAGAAATTAAAAAAACTTAAAGACGAGTATGCTAAATTAGTGTACTATTCATTTAAAAATAAAAATAAATATGAAAAGTGGATGTTTATTCTTTCATCAGAAAATTTTAATCAAGCATATAGAAGAATAAAATATTTCGAGCAATATTCTAAATACAGAAAAAAACAAGCAGCATTGATTGTAAATACTGTAAAAACCATTAAAATAGAGGTCGAAGATTTAAAAAAAGAGAAAAATAAGAAGCAAAAACTTATAGAAAGAAAACTAAAGGAAAAAAATGAATTAAAACAGGAAACGAAAATTGAAAATCGAGATATTTTAGCATTACAGATAAAAGAAAGTGAATTACGAAAAAAAATTAAAAAAATCGAGAAACGAAAATTGAAAATCGAAAAAGAAATTAACGAAATAATAAAAAAAGAAGCTGAAAAAAATTCATATTTTAAAAAATTAGACGATAACGAAAACAATATCTCATTACAATTTGGCAGAAATATTGGGAAACTTATGTGGCCTGTTAAAAATGGATTAATAATAGAATCATTTGGCGAACACGATCATGCTGTGATAAAAGGAGTAAGAATCAAAAATGAAGGTATTGATATAAAAATTCTTGATAATATTAATGTTTATTGTATTTTCGATGGGGAAGTAAAAAAGGTGTTTGCGATTCCCGGTGCTAATATGTCTGTTATTGTTCGACACGGGCATTATTTAACAGTTTATTCCAATATTGTTAATGTACGTGTAAAAGCGGGCGATAAATTAAAGAAAAATACTATTATTGGCGAAGTCTTTAACAATAATAACAATGAAGACTCAAAGATATTTCATTTTCGAATCTATAAAGAAAATAAGACTTTAAATCCCGAATTGTGGTTAGCAAAATCGTATAATAACTAAAAAATAAAAAATATATATAACTTTGGATACATTATTCCGTATGTATGTTTAATTAATGACAGGTTTTGTTACCTCGAGAAAATATATTGCCAAAAAAAAATGGATACAGATACGAGAACTATGAGAATTATGGAAAGGGGCATTTTTATATATTCTAAAATTGAAAATATACGCATAATAGAAAAATTAGTAGACGAAGTTTCAGATGAAGCCGGAATTAATTCAGATATTTATGGTAAAGTACTTATAGCAACTGTTGAAGCTGTAAATAATTCAATTATTCATGGTAACAAACAAGACGAAAATAAAAAAGTGAGTGTTTTATTTAAGATACTCGAAAACGAAATGCGTGTATTTATAGAAGATGAAGGTCATGGATTTAATTATAGCAATGTTCCAGATCCTACAAAACCCGAAAATATTGAAAATATACACGGGCGTGGAGTTTATTTAATTAAACACCTTGCCGACGAAGTTGTTTTTCATGGTCATGGAAATAAAATAGAATTAAAATTTACTATTTAAAATAGATGAATATTAATTATTTTGCCGAAGAAGTCGAATATTCAATAGAAAAAAAAGAAGCACTTAATAAATGGATTGAAGCCACTATTATAGAAGAAAATTTCTCGTGTGGTGATATAAATATAATATTTACCTCAGATAAGTATCTGCTAGAAATAAACAAAAAATACCTTTCGCATAATTATTATACCGATATAATTACATTTTCGTATAACGATAATGATATTATTAATGGAGATATATTTATAAGTATTGACACTGTTAGAAAAAATGCGGAAAAATTTAATGTTTCAGACGAAAAAGAAATTCATCGCGTTATTATACATGGAATTTTGCACTTAGTAGGCTATCATGACAAAACAGATGAAGAACAAGAAGAAATGACAAAAAAAGAAAATTATTATATTGATAAATTCGAAAATCTTTAATAATTTTCGCTTCCCAAAAATTTATAGAATATGTTACCATATTATGACGTTATTGTTGTTGGTGGTGGTCATGCCGGCTGTGAAGCTGCCGCTGCTGCTGCTAATTTAAAATCTAAGGTATTATTAATTACCATGGACATGTCGAAATTTGCCCAAATGTCGTGTAATCCTGCTATGGGAGGCATTGCTAAAGGCCAAATTGTTCGCGAAATTGATGCTTTGGGTGGATATTCAGGAATTGTAAGTGATAAAAGCATGATTCAGTTTCGTATGCTTAATAGATCTAAAGGGCCTGCAATGTGGAGCCCTAGAGCGCAATGTGATAGGATGAAGTTTTCTGCTGAATGGCGGAATGTTTTAGAAAATACCGACAACCTTGATTTGTGGCAAGATTTAGTTGTGGAATTACTTATAGAGAATAATACCGTTTTCGGGATAAAAACAAAATTAGGGATTAAAATAAAAGCAAAAACTGTTATACTCACAAATGGCACATTTCTAAATGGTTTAATGCACGTAGGTAAAAGTAAAGTTGAAGGAGGGCGTGCAGGTGAACCACCTTCAAAAGGAATAGGCGAGCAACTTTCTAAATATAATTTCGAAGTAGGAAGGATGAAAACAGGCACCCCTGCCAGAATAGATGGGAGAACAGTCGATTTCTCAAAAATGGAAGTGCAAGATGGCGATCCCGGAGGCGGACAATTTTCATTTGTACAATATAAAGAGAGTCCGAAAAACAACAAGCCTTGTTATATTACACATACCGACAGCGTGGTTCATGAAATTCTAAAAACAGGTTTTAACGATTCTCCAATGTATAATGGAACAATAGAAAGCATTGGTCCTCGATATTGCCCTAGTATTGAAGATAAGATTGTAACTTTTGCCGATAAAAATAAACATCAATTATTTTTAGAGCCGGAAGGAGAAAATACTATTGAATATTATTTAAATGGATTTTCTTCATCGTTACCTTGGGATATTCAATTAAAAGCAATGAAAAAAATAGCAGGCCTCGAAAATGCAAAAATCTTTCGTCCGGGATATGCTATAGAATACGATTATTATCCTCCCACACAATTAAAACATACTTTAGAAACTAAAAATCTCAAGAATCTATATTTTGCCGGTCAAATAAATGGCACAACCGGATACGAAGAAGCTGCAGCGCAAGGTATGATGGCAGGAATAAATGCACATCAAAAAATCAACAATAAAAAAGAATTTGTTTTAAAACGCGATCAGGCATATATTGGTGTGTTAATCGACGACTTAGTTACAAAAGGTGTTGACGAGCCATATAGAATGTTTACGTCTCGAGCCGAGTATAGAATTCTATTGCGTCAAGATAATGCAGATATCAGATTAACCGAACTTTCATATAATCTTGGCTTGGCAGACAAAGAACGATACGATAGATTTATTAATAAAATCGACGAAAGAGATAAGCTAATTAAGTTTATTAAAGAATATAGCGTCGAACCCGAATTAATAAATAAAAAACTAACCGAACTTGGAACAGCATCAATAAAGCAAAAAAGAAAATTATTCGACATTATACTTCGACCTCAGGTTAAGATATATGATTTAATTGATGTGATTGAAGAATTGAAAAACATTATTAATGATATTGGAAAATCGCAAGACGAGATTGTTGAAGCTGCCGAAGTGTTATTAAAATATTCGGGATATATTGATAGGGAACAAAAATTAGCAGAAAAATTGAATCGATTAGAATATGTGAAGATCAGGGAGAATTTCGATTATAATATTTTAAAATCGCTATCGATAGAAGCTAGGCAAAAATTAAACAAAATTAAGCCCACAAGTATTGGTCAGGCGTCTCGAATCAGCGGGGTATCTCCATCAGACATAAGTGTTTTGTTAATACATATAGGACGGTAATGTTCCACGTGGAACGTTGTGTGATGGTATTGAGAAATTATGTTCCACGTGGAACATAATTTCTCTTTTTTTGTGTCGGGCTAGGTGTTTGGTGGTGTTGAGAGCTTTTTATGTGTTTTTTGTGTTTTGTCGCAACAAATCTAAGGAGAGAATTGAATATGAAATTCAAAAAAAACATTGTATTTTTGAATACGAAAAACAAAGAGTAAACCTATATTGCTAATTAAGTAATACGAGAAACTTAATAGTGTAACAGTAAATAAATCTATAAATATGAAAAATGAATATAAAGCTAATATAGTTGATGTAGTTGCTAAAGAAATGTTCTACGGAAAACTTATTGTTGAGAATAAAAGAATAAAAAGTATTGAGAAACTGGGCACAGTAAAAGATAATGGAAATTTTATTCTTCCGGGTTTTGTTGATTCGCATATTCATATCGAAAGCAGCATGTTGTCGCCTGTTGGGTTTGCACAAATTGCAATAAAACATGGAACAGTTGCTACAGTATCCGATCCTCACGAAATTGCAAATGTAATGGGAGAGAAAGGTGTTGACTTTATGATTGATGCCGGGAAAAAAGTTCCTTTGAAGTTTTTCTTTGGTGCTCCATCGTGCGTTCCTGCAACAGGTTTTGAGTCTTCAGGTGCTGTTTTAGATTCTGCAATTATTACAAAATTAATTGCCCGAGACGACATTTATTACTTGGCAGAAATGATGAATTTTCCGGGAGTTGTTTATGATGATAAAGAAGTGATGAAAAAAATCAAAGAAACACAACTTGTTAACAAGCCAATAGATGGACATGCCCCCGGATTAAGAGGAGATGATTTGAAAAAATATTGTGAGGCCGGAATATCAACCGATCACGAATGCAACAATATTGCAGAAGCCGAAGAGAAAATCCAAAACGGGATGATTATCCAAATCAGAGATGGTAGTGCTGCTAAAAATTTCGAAGCATTATACAAACTAATCGACAAATATCCCGATAAGGTTATGATGTGTATGGACGACTGTCATCCCGACGATTTACTAAAAGGACATATTAATCGTGTTGTAAAAGATGCTTTGAATAAAAATTGCGAATTATTTAATGTTTTACGTGCTGTTACGTACAATCCTGTAAAACATTATAAATTAAACGTGGGAATGTTGCAAGAGAACGATCCTGCCGATTTTATAATAGTTAATAATATCTCGGAATTTAAAGTAATTTCGACTATAATTAATGGAGAAAAAGTTTACGATAATAATAAAATATTATTTGAAATACCCAAAATTGAACCGATAAACAATTTTAATTGCTCAAAAATTAGTGTCGATGATATTAAAATAAAGAATTGCAATAAAAAAATAAAAGTAATTGTTGCAAAAGATGGAGATCTTGTTACATCTAAACTAATAGCGGAGCCTAAAGTTTTTGAAGAAAATATAGTTTCTGATATTTCTAATGATATTTTGAAAGTAGTTGTGGTAAATCGATACAGAAATGAAAAGCCTATAGTTGGTTTTATTAAAAATTTTGGTTTAAAACATGGCGCTATTGCAGGTAGTATAGCTCACGATTCGCATAATATTATTGCCATTGGAGTTTCCGATTCCGATATAGTGAATTCAATAAATATTTTAGTAGAAAATAAAGGAGGTGTCGTAGCTTACGATAATAATAATGCAGAATACTTAGAATTAAATATTGCAGGTCTTATGTCGAATAACGACCCAGAATTTGTTGTAGAAAAGTATGCTAAAATAAATGATATGGCAAAACAGTTGGGTTCAAAAATGAAAGCTCCGTTTATGACAATGGCTTTTATGTCTTTATTAGTGATTCCTGAAATAAAAATCGGCGATAAGGGTTTGTTTGATGTAAATAAATTTAATTTTACATCTTTATTTGTATAAATATCAGTAAAACAATTTTAAAAACGATAGTATCTAAATAATTACTATAACAAATTTGTAGATATATTAGAAAATTTAGTGTAAAATATCTTTGTTTAGTAATTATTGATTAAAATTGATTTTCTTTAATATTAGCAAGCTTTATTCTCGAAAAAAGTAAATTATTTAAATTATAATGTCGAAAAGAATAGATAATATAAAAAACAAGGTAAAATTATTACCCGAAACCCCCGGAGTATATAAATATCTGGATATTAACGACAAAATAATTTACATTGGAAAGGCTAAAAATCTAAAAAAACGTATTTCTTCGTATTTTAATAAAAACCAAAGCAACAATAAAGTTCGTATTTTGCTTAGTAAAATAGTAGAGATTAAATATATTGTTGTCGATACTGAATCTGATGCACTTTTACTGGAGAATAATTTAATAAAGAAATATCAACCTAAGTACAATATTCTATTAAAAGACGATAAATCATATCCATGGATTGTTATAAGAAATGAAGCCTTTCCTAGGATTCATTCTACAAGGACATTGGTAAATGACGGATCAAAATATTTCGGGCCATATACGTCAAGCCATATGGTTAAAATACTTCTCGATTTAATTAGGCAATTATATCAATTGCGTATATGTAAGTATAATTTAAATGCAAATAATATAGCAAGCAAAAAAATTAAACCTTGTCTGGAATTTCATATCGGAAATTGTAAAGCCCCTTGTAGTGGTCTGCAATCTGAAAGCGATTATAATAAATCGATTGACGAAATAAAAAAAATATTGAAAGGAAATATTTTCGAATTATTAGAGTATCTTAGAAAAACAATGAAGAAATATGCCGATGTGTATAAATACGAAGAAGCGCAGATAATTAAAAATAAGATTGATATTCTGGAAAAATATAAAAGCAAATCAACAATTGTAAATCCCGCATTAAACAATATCGATGTTTTTTCAATTATTAACGATACAAATATTGCTTATGTAAATTTCATTAAAGTAGTGAGTGGTAGAATAATACAAGCTCATACTATTGAGCTTAAAAAACGATTAAACGAAACCGATGAAGAATTATTAAATTTTGCTGTAATAGATTTGCGAAATAAATTTAATTCAACTGCTAAAGAAATAATTGTTCCTTTCGAAATCGACAATAATATAGGGAATTTTAAAATTATTATCCCACAAATAGGAGATAAGAAGAAATTACTCGATTTATCGCAGAGGAATCTTAAATACTATAAACTTGAGAAACTAAAACGAGCTGAGCAAAAAAAACAAAGACATTCTGCAAAACGCTTACTCGAAACAATAAAAAACGATTTAAACTTAAGTGTTCTTCCTGTGCAGATTGAGTGTTTCGATAACTCTAATATTCAAGGAACCAATCCGGTTGCTTCTTGTGTGGTATTTAAAAATGCAAAACCTGCAAATAAAGAATATCGACATTATAATATTAAAACAGTAATTGGTCCCGACGATTTTGCCTCGATGGAAGAAGTGGTGTATAGAAGATACAAACGACTGATTGACGAAAAAAAAACCTTGCCTCAACTAATTGTTGTTGATGGTGGAAAAGGACAATTACATTCGGCAGTTAAGAGTTTAGATAAATTAGACATTACTGATAAGATTGCAATTATTGGTATTGCAAAACGCTTAGAAGAAATTTTTATCCCCGGAGATCCAATCCCGATTTATATTGATAAAAATTCAGAAACACTTAAGATTATTCAACATTTGAGAAACGAAGCACATAGGTTTGGAATAAATTTCCATAGAGATAAAAGATCTCAAAATTTTATAAAATCCGAACTCGAAAATATTAAAGGAATTGGCCCGAAAACTATCGAGATATTATTAACAAAATTTAAAACAGTTAATAAAATAAAATCTCTGAAAATTTCGGAACTCGAAAAACTTATCGGCATAAATAAAGCTCAAATAGTATATAATTATTTCAAAGAACAGATAAGCGTCAGTAAATCAGAAGAATAACAAAAGCAACTGTCTTTAATCTCTTTTCTGTTTTCATCATAAAGTATTACTATAAATTAATTAATCAAAACATTAGTAAAACAAGAAGTTAAAGAAAAGAATATCTTGTTTTTGCCCCTTTAGAATGCAATATTTGAATTGTTTGTGTTATATAGGCCGAAAACCTAAGTTATTTTGATATAAAAACGACTAGAAATATTTTATTCAAAAGCAAAATAGCAAATTGTTAGATTTAAAAGTTATTCGGACTGTTTGATTTTTTTTTGCTAATTTTTTCTTGCAAATAAAATGAGTAAACAAAAAAATTACAGAAAGGGATTGATAGCTATCTGATGTCTTGCTAAAATTTCAAACTATTATCCGACGATTTTTATTGTTAAAGTATGTATGATCTTTTGTTTCGAGAAACATCTTATACGAATTAGAGATATCTAAATTAATCTCGGCTCCCGCATTTATTCCATACGAAAAATTAAATTCATCAATAAAATATATACGAAGCATGTTTTTAGCTTGATGAGTAAATGGAAATCAGAACATATAATAAATAAAGATATTCTGGAATATTTGTCAATACCTGAATAATTTTCCTTGTTCGGATAGAAAAGATGAGACTTTGGTACTATAGATAAATATTTATTTATCGAATAATTAATATGCAAATCTAAAGCTTTTGTATTATTATAATAAGTTTAATCCAGAAAGTGTGTATTTTGCTCCTGTAACGAAAGAAATATCCCCACCAAAACTATTAATTTACGATTGAGTAATATTAATTATTCCCATGAAAATTAGCAGGATAGAAAATTTTTTATGCATAATTTGTTTTTTATTTGTAAATTTATTCAAAAGTTTTAAACAAATATAAATTTAAGTCGTATTTAAACAATGTCGAATAAATTTATAATTAATTATAATATGAATTATTAAATAAATGAAATACTAAAAATATTGTATTAAATTTGTTTTCTTCTTCAAATTTAAAAATATCTTGCAATGACACAAATTATAGGTAAAATTATTCAAATTATAGGTCCGGTTATTGACATAAGTTTTGAAAATACAGGTAATGAATTACCTAAAATACATGATGCTCTATACATTAAGAAGAGCAGTGATTCAAAAATAGTTGTTGAATGTCAGCAACATATTGGAGAATATACAATTCGTGCAATTGCCATGGATGCGACAGATGGATTGCGAAGAGGCATGGATGTTGTTTCAACAGGAAAAGCAATTACTGTTCCGGTTGGAGAACAAGTACGTGGTAGATTGTTAAATGTTATTGGCGATCCTATTGATGGAATGGACGAACTAGATAAAGAAGGTGGTTATCAAATACATAATACACCTCCCAAATATGTCGATTTATCTACCGAAGAAGAGGTTTTATTTACAGGGATTAAAGTAATTGATCTTATCGAGCCATATTCAAAAGGAGGAAAAATTGGATTATTTGGTGGGGCAGGAGTTGGGAAAACAGTTCTGATTATGGAACTGATAAATAATGTTGCAAAAGCATATTCCGGTTTCACAGTATTTGCCGGTGTTGGTGAAAGAACCAGAGAGGGAAACGATTTACTTCGCGAGATGATAGAATCGGGAGTAATAAAATATGGTAAAGAATTTGAAAAGAGCATGAAAGAAGGTTCTTGGGATATTTCAAAAATCGATAAAGAAGAAATTAAAAAATCGAAAGCAAGTTTAGTTTTCGGACAAATGAACGAACCTCCTGGGGCACGTGCTTCTGTTGCTCTTTCAGGACTATCGGTTGCAGAATCTTTTCGCGATGGCGATAAAAATTCGGAAAAAGGAAACGATATTTTATTTTTTATCGATAATATATTCCGATTTACTCAAGCGGGTTCAGAAGTGTCTGCTTTACTTGGACGTATGCCTTCGGCTGTAGGATATCAACCTACATTAGCATCCGAAATGGGAGAAATGCAAGAACGTATTACATCAACTAAGCATGGTTCAATAACATCTGTGCAAGCAGTATATGTGCCTGCTGATGACCTTACCGACCCGGCTCCTGCTACAACTTTTGCGCATCTCGATGCTACTACTGTATTAAGCAGAAAAATCTCGGAATTAGGAATTTATCCTGCTGTTGATCCTCTAGACTCTACTTCTAGAATACTTTCGCCCGATATTGTTGGAGAAAAACATTATAATACAGCTCAAAAAGTAAAAGAAATACTGCAGAGAAATAAAGAATTACAAGATATTATTGCTATTCTTGGAATGGATGAATTATCGGAAGAAGACAAGCTAATTGTACATAGAGCTCGTAGAGTACAACGATTTTTATCGCAACCTTTTCATGTTGCCGAAGCATTTACCGGCTTAAAAGGTGCTTTGGTCGATATTGAAGATACCATTAAAGGATTTAATATGATTATAGACGGAGAAGTTGATAAATATCCCGAAGCTGCATTTCACCTTGTTGGTACTATTGAAGAAGCTATAGAAAAAGGCGAAAAATTGTTAGAAGAATCAAGAAAAAAATAAATCGTTATTTTCAAAATAAAGATTTGTATTTTTTGAATTATAAAATAGTAATTATAAAAACAATGAAATTAGAAATTATTACACCAGAAAAAACTATTTATTCCGGAAAAGTCGATTTAGTACAAGTTCCCGGAAAAAAAGGTTCTTTTGAAGTACTTGAATATCATGCTCCAATAATTTCTACATTAGAAAACGGAAAAATTAAAATCCTTGAAAGAGGGGAAGAAAAATATTTTAATATAAATGGTGGAATAATTGAAGTTAAAGAAAATGAAGTAATTATTTTAACCGAATTAGTAAAGATTTAATCGTGAGAGACATTAAGTAATACCATTATTGATTTAATATATTTGTATTGTGATATATTTGTTATAACTTCGTAAGTTAATTTATAAAGTGTTCAAAATAGCTTTGTTTTTAAGTCAATTGCCAGAGAATAAAGAATAATCAATATGAAAATAGTTTTTTATATTATTATTATTATTTTTATTTCATCATCGATAAAAGCTCAAGAAAGAGTTAATTTTATAGCCGAAGATGGATTGTTAATTACTGCCGATCATTATTTTATTGATGAAAGTAAACCATATGTTCTGTTGTTTCATCAAGGAGGATATAGTAGAGGGGAATATATTCATACAGCACAGAAAATAGTTAAATTTGGTTATAACTGTTTAGCTGTAGATCTTCGTTCGGGCGGTAAAGTAAATTATATTCAAAATCGCACAGCCCTTAGAGCTCTTCAAAAAGGATATTCTACTGATTATTTAAGTTCAAAAAAAGACATTATTGCTGCAATAGAATGGGTTAGAAAGAAAAATAATAAATCAATGGTATTATTAGGAAGTTCCTTTTCTGCATCTTTATGTTTAATTATTGCAAACAATTATCCTTATATTAAGGCTGTTATAGCCTTTAGCCCCGGAGAATTTTTTAACTGTAATCCATGTGTAAAAGAGGTAATTAAAAATATAAATAAACCAATTTTTGTTGCATCTTCAAAGCAAGAGCAATTGTATATTAACGATTTACTTAAGTTGGTATCTCCTATTTACAAAACAGTATTTATTCCATCAGATGGTTCCGGAGAATATGGTTCTAAATCGTTATGGTCAGATAATCCCGACAATCAAGAATATTGGTTAGCTCTTACAATGTTTTTTAGTAAAATCCGTAATTAATAAAAGTAAAGACACAAGACCTTAGTTAGTATAATAATAATTTGTTGTACGTATCAAAAACAATAAATTATAATACGAAAAAAAGCTGTGTGATTCCAATTATTATAACAAACAATTATCCACAGTAGTTTTAAGGAATCACTTTAAAAAGTTGTGGAGAATCATTATAATCCGGGCTGAAA
>CAZDCZ010000029.1:0-33742 GCA_964504155.1 uncultured Bacteroidales bacterium
ACATTTATCCGGTCGAAAAAACAAGCAATCGCAACTGTCTAGGTAACTTGTGAAATCCGTTGGCGCGGATTTCAACTTTTTACTAATGCTTAATCATATTTTTATTAAACTCGATGATAATAATCAACTGTACCATCTGTAATACTAGCGATAAGCTTCAATGAGTCCTTTGAAAATAATTCATATGAGTAACTTAAAAAAGTACTGTCAAAATCGATATATTTACTTTGGTATCCTGGTTCAGGTTCATTTATTGTAAAATTACTTTCTATTATTAAAGTATCGTTTACATATTTTTTGAAGATATAATCAGAAGTAATTATAATCGTTTCTGAATTCCCTGTATTTTCTGGAGTATACATATGATTAGCAAATCCATACCAACTTCTAACCCATTCCCATTTACCAAAAATTAAGTTTGTCTCATTTGTTTCTTTTTCACATGAGAAGCAAAATATAATAAGGACACCAAGTAAAATTCGTTTCATAACAGTTACTAATTTATAAATATTTTTTTACATATTCTTTTCGCAAAATTTGTTGCCTAACTAACATATAAATCTACTAAATTATTTACATATTGATAAGTCCTCGTTCGGCGTAGGCTGTGCCTACGTCATTTATGCTGCCTAAATATTTGTTTTTATCATAGAATACGGGGCGTTCGCAGAACACCCGCTGCTGCGATAGATGTTCCAATAGTCCAAAAAGTTTCGACCAATGAAGTCAGCCCAGTTTTCCAGTTTATTTTTACATTGTTTTTATGTTCCATATTTGTCTCCTTTCTTTGTTTTAATTTTAATAAATCTATTAAAAATCTAGTTGTAATTAATGTTAATACTAAAAGAACTAAAGGAACATAACTACCGCAGCTTAAGGCGCCTACCCCTAGGGTTACTAAGGATATTTTAAATTTCTTACTTTTCCCATATTACACTAATTATCGTTTTATATTGTTTTGTTGGGATACAATATTCATAAAAATCTGAATCTTCATCATATTTACCCAACTCACACCATGTTGACTTACATATTTCTTGAGCCTTTTCTGTGCCTGAGTATATAAAATCGTAATCTGCATTTATATATTCTAAAGCAACAGAATCGCCAGGTGGTGGTATTTTTGTACATTCCTTAATCTTGTATCTCCAACTAGAAGATTTATCCCAATTCCGAACTACTCCATTATGAATATATACCACCATTAATGGGTGAATATCTAAATTCATGCAACGAATTAATGCTGATGATATACTAGTTTTAAATCTTTCGGACAAATACTTGACTAAATCAGGTGTAAATGGTTTGCCTTTAGTTTCAGCATAAAATAATTGCTCTGGCATTAATAATTCAGATGCAAAGTCATTAGCTTCCCATTCTTGTAATCCTTTTTTTAATTGGTTCTCTGTACTTTTAAACCAATTAAGTGTATTCGAATTCTCATTATGCACTTCAATTTTATCATGCATTAAAAAATGACCAGCTTCATGGGCAATGGTAAAGCGCTTTTTTGATTCATATGGGATTTCTGAATTTACTTTAATTAAAGTTTTAGATTTACCTCGTACTATCTTTCCATCTGAATTATCAAGCTTTTCTTCAACTAAAGTCGCACCTAATCCTGAAACAAAAAGTTTCATGGATAAATCAGTTATTTCATCAAATCCAATTTCTTGCAATAACTTTTTTGCTCTTATGCTTCCTCTACAATTCTTCATCTTCCTCTAGGTTTTCAAGAATTTCGAGCAGGTTATGGTCTTTGATTATACTTTTAATTTCGTCATGAGATAATTTATCTAAATTACGATGCTGAAAAGCAATCTGATTTGTTGCAACTAAATTTCGTAGATAACTTATTGGCTTTTCAATGTTTTTATCAATTGCTTCTTGAAAATATCTAACAGCCTTTTCTAAAAGCATTTCATCTCTCTCTGAATTCATTTGCCCTTTGATTGAGAATGATGTTTTCTTATAGCTTTTATCTGCTATTTTATTAATATCATTCATATCATAACCACTCTCTTCTAAAAAAGAATCAATAGTAGAACTGTCACTATCTTTTATAGAAGAAAGTATGAATTCGTCCATTTTATTTAATAATTCTTTTTTCATCATTTGATATTTTTAATCATTTCCTTTAATGCAGGTAATCTTCTTACTAATCTCTTTTTAATATTAGTCGCTTCTTGTTCAGTTATTCCATTTTCTTTTGCAATATCTGACCTTTTCATTTCGTGAACAATATAAGGTTCAAATAAAAGCAATTCTTCATCTGAAGCACCTTGTTCCTCTAGGAATTTCAAAGACAATTCAAGTAATTCTTCATAATTTCCATTGTCTTCTGCTGATATTTTACAATCCTCAATATTTGTATTGGATAGAGCAGTTTTCTCTAATTCTTTATCAATAGTATTAAAAATATGACTATCAAGAGAACTAATAACTTGTTCTATAAAATCTGGAAACTTTGTTTTATTCCAGTTTCTGCCTCCGTCTACTCTAACGAATGATAACATTAGTTCACTTATCATATCTTCTACCATAATTCCCCTGAATCCACGGTTTAAATCGTACTTGATATCAAACTTTGTATTTATTCGAATAATCGCATGCTTTATTAATCGCAAATTAAACTCTGGAGTAAACACTTCTTGAACTGCATTTTGCAATTCCGTGTTTGTAGCCAATATCTTTTCTGTAACCTCCATCTATTTTATAATGCTAGTTTTTTTATTTTTTTTTCCATGTCATGGAAATTTTCTGTTTTTATTCAGCATAACCTAATGTAAACATTTAAATCAATTATTTATGTCGTATCAAAAAAAGAAAGACGAGGTCTGGAATAAAGGCCAAAAGGTTCGAGGAAAAGACTCCGATTTATACCGAAAAGATAAGTTTGGTAATACAATGTATAAACCATCTTATGGAAAAAATTCTGATATGGGTTGGGAGATTGACCATAGCAAACCTCAGTCAAAAGGTGGAACTGACCACCTAAATAATTTGCAGCCGATGAATACGCAGGCAAATCGTCAGAAAAGTGATAAAAATCTTTAGGATAAGCTTTCAATCCTTTAAGTTGAGAGCATAGTTTTAATTGATAAATACTGATAACATGAGTAAAACGTCGACAAGAGTAAGAGATGCCCGTTCTGGACAATTTGTTCCATCTCGGGAAGCTACAAAACGACCTGCTACTACTGTCACTGAGAAAGTGAAAGTTGGTCCTACAAAGAAACGTAGCTAGTAATGTTTTGATATCTAGTTTAGATATTGAACGAGTTTTTAATTTTTTAAATTTCAATTTATGTACACTACTGGAGAAAAACCTGGTAAAGGTCGCTACAAATGCGTGAAATGTGGAGAAATAATCACACTTGATGATAATTCTGATACACTTCCACCATGTCCAAGCTGTCATGGTACTAAATGGACAAAAGTTGGTTAACTGAAAGGGCTGTTTCTTAATTGGGGCAGTCCTTTTGTTTTTCGCACCGCGCGATGACAAAAAAATAGCTCTTTTGCAAACTGAAGTATCAGCCTGAGTGTTGGGGTTTGCAAATATGCTATTTGTGCGTTGGGTTTTCATTCGTTTATCTATGTTGATTCGGTCTCATTGTATGAACGCTAACTAACATATAAATCTACTAAATTATTTACATATTGATAAGCTAAATAAAAAGAATTATTAATTATCTTTTTTATTACTAATTATCAGCAATCCTACAAAAGTGATAAAACCATTAAGAATTAATAACTCGAAACCAAATTTGTAGCCGTTAAATAAGGCTTCGGAGAAATGATTTATAGCTATACACAATATTGGCGATACTATTACAATATATGGAACAAACTTATCGATTACTTTTCGTGATGTTAATAAGCCAAACGAATATAATCCAAGCAATGGTCCATATGTATATCCTGCCACACGGAATATTGCACTAATAACGCTCTCGTTATTAATAGCATTAAATATTAATATTACAATAACCAAGGCTGCAGAAACACCAACATGAACTTTTTTACGGACTAATCTTAGTTTTTTCTCGTTTAAGTTCTGAGTATTAAGAATATCGACTGTAAAAGATGTTGTAAGAGCAGTAAGAGCCGAATCGGCACTAGAATAGGCAGCTGCAACTAAGCCTATAATAAAGAAAAACGAAACTACAGGAGGCAAATATCCTTGCATAGCAATAAGCGGGAACAAATCGTCGCTTCGTTCGGGAATAGGAATTCCGTGTTGCTGACTAAATACAATTAACAATACTCCAAGCGACATAAACATTAAGTTAACCGGCACAAGTGTTAAACTAAACCAATACATGTTTTTCTTTGCTTCTTTAATATTTCGGCAACTTAAATTCTTTTGCATCATATCTTGATCTAAACCTGTCATAACAATTGCAATAAAAGCCCCTGCAAAAAATTGCTTAAAGAAATAATATGGATGATTAATATCTTCGAAGAAAAATACTTTCGAATATTTACTCTCTGAAACTGTATTTACTAAACCTTTAAAATCGAGCCCCATATCCTTACTAATTAAATATATAGAAACTCCTACAGCAATAAGCATAAAGAGAGTTTGTAAACTATCTGTCCAAATAATTGTTTTTATACCTCCTTTAAAAGTATATAACCAAATAAGTAAAATAGTAATTATTACAGTAAGTTCGAAGGGTATATTTAATGTATTAAAAACTGTTATCTGTAAAACATTGGCAACAAGAAATAAGCGAAAAGCAGCACCTATTACCCGCGATAACATAAAAAACGATGCTCCTGTTTTATAAGAATAATAGCCAAAACGTTTATCGAGATATGTGTAAATTGATGTAAGATTAAGTCGGTAATATAAAGGCATTAAAACATTGGCAATAACAAAATATCCTACTAAGTATCCAAGAACCATTTGCATGTACGAGAAATTACTGTCGATTACCCAACCAGGTACCGAGATAAATGTTACTCCCGACAAGGAAGCACTTATCATTCCGAAAGCAACGATATACCAAGGCGATTTTTTATTACCTAAAAAAAACGAAGCATTATTAGCATTACGAGATGTAAGAAACGAAATTGTTATTAGCAAGAGAAAATATCCTGCTATAATATATATTACTGTAGTAGCTTGCATAATTCTATGTTATAAGAACTGAAATATTATTAAATTATCGAATAATACAAGAATAGTAAAAACTTTTAAACAAAAAAAGATTGTATATGGCAATATTTGATATTATTTTTGACACAAATAAAATATAGTTAAAAATGAACGCTAATAAGTTTTCGTCGAAATTACTTGAAGACGCTGTTGAAGAATTTGCTAAACTACCAGGGATAGGGAAAAAAACTGCTTTACGATTAATCCTTTTTCTACTTAATCAGGATAAAGAAATGGTAAATAATTTTGGGAATACTATTATTAAACTTCGTAACGAAATAAAATATTGTAAAAGTTGTAATACAATTTCCGATAATGATATTTGTAATATTTGTTCGAATAAAAATAGAGATCGTTCTACTGTATGTATAGTAGAAAATTCTAGAGATGTTATTTCTATTGAAAATACTCATCAATATAATGGGATATATCATGTTTTAGGAGGAATAATTTCTCCTATGGATGGCATAGGACCAAGCGATTTAAATATTCAAGATTTAGAAAAGAAAATTCTAAGTGATGGTATTAAGGAAATAATTTTAGCCTTAAGTACAACAATGGAAGGAGACACTACTAATTTTTATATTTACAAAAAATTTAAAAATAACAACATTAAAATAACAACTATTGCAAGAGGTATTGCAATTGGAGATGAGCTGGAATATGCCGATGAAATAACACTTGGAAAATCTATAGCTAATAGAATTTTATTTCAAACATCTTTTAGCAAATAAAATATTTAAAAAAATAATTAGTATATTTATCAAATAGAGAATTAAGGTTTATTATTAATTCTTAATTTTATCTTATCGTATTGATAACTTGTAGATTAAATCATTAACAATGAAAAGAACATTTCTATTCTTTGCACTTATCATAACCACCTTTAGTATATATTCTCAATCGAATACAAAAATTGATTCATTAATTGATCTTGGTAACGATTATATTTCGTTTAACGATATTGATGAAGCAATGATTTTTTTTAATAAAGCCCTAAAATTAGATGTAAATTATGCTCCAGCACTTGATGCTAAAATAAATTTACTAATACAAACTAACAATTATAAAGATGCAGGGAAACTAGTAGAAAAAGCTATTGAAAATAATCCTAAGCATGCACAATTCTACCTACATATTGGGAAATATAATATTCACAAAGAGAGATATGAAAAATCTATAGAATATTTTAATCAAGGAATTAAGCTATTAAATAATAATAACAAATTGCTTTTAAACAAATTCTACGTAAACAAAGGAGCAGCTTACCAAAAAATGATGGAATTTGAATCTGCTTTAGAAAATTACACAAAAGCAATAGAACTAAATCCTAACAATCCTAATGTATTTATCTACAGAGGATATCTTTATTATAAAAATAGCGAATTCGACAAAGCTATTTCTGACTTTAATACTGTAATTAATATCGACCCAAAGAATCCTTTCGCTTATTACAATAGAGGAATGTCATACACTAAACTCGAACAAAAAGATAAAGCTTGTAAAGATTTTCATAAAGCTTGCGAAATGGGTAATACTAATGCCTGTAAAATGGTAATTACAAAATGTTTGAAATTAAATTAAATAAGTATCACAAAAAAACTTATTGTATTAAAGAAAATGTCAAAAAATATCATTCTTAATGCTTTATTTATCTTATTAAATCACAATAAACTACGCCTCGTTTCTTTTATGTTTTGTAATTATATAAAATATATAGAAATTCAAAAATTCTTATAAAGCTTCTCGACAATTTTTTCTTTTGAACTCTAAGAACCTGAGTTCGATGTAAGATTTGACACACAGAAAGTCAAAAGCGCATTAGATTTGTGCTTGAAATCAAGCAGTAATAACGGGTTATTTCAATTGATTTTAAGTGCAAAGATGATGTGTTTTTGGCTTTTCCGCTTGGCAGATTTCATCAATTAGCCCATATACTTCGCCAAATCCTTTTGAATTATCCCGATAGTACTGCAAGTATTTGTCTTGTATATGAACTAATTAATTGAAACTGTGGACAAATCTTACATCGAACTCAGGTTAAGAGTAAAATCTGATTTTTTAATTTTTGTTTATCATTACTTTTTGAAGAAAATGCTATATTGTTAAAGTGTTTTAAAAATCAATAACTGCCAAATTAATCTATTGTCATATTTATTTATACCTTTAAACCTGTAATATTTTTATTAAAATTATTCTCGGTAATGCAACTATCAATAATAATAGTAAATTATAATGTAAAATATTTTATCGATCAATGTTTGCTTTCTGTAGAAAAAGCTATTGAGAATATTGATGCTGAAATTTTTGTTGTTGACAACAATTCTGCCGATGGTTCTTGTTCGATGATTAAAGAGAAATATAAAAATGTTTATCTTATAGCGAATAAGAAAAATACGGGTTTTTCGTATGCCAATAATCAAGCTATTAAAATGGCAAAAGGAGAATATGTTTTATTACTAAATCCCGACACAGTTGTTGAAGAAGATAGTTTTGAGAAGTGCTTGTCGTTTATGAATAACCATAAAGATGCAGGCGCACTTACAGTAAAGATGATAGATGGAAAAGGTCATTATCTTCCTGAATCGAAACGAGGTCTTCCGACACCTTGTACTGCTTTCTATAAAATTTTCGGCTTAACAAAATTATTTCCAAAATCGAAAAAATTTGCTAGATATTATTTAGGACATTTAAACAAAGACGAGATTAATGAAATTGAAATTCTTCCGGGAGCTTTTATGTTTATGCGCAAAAATTGTTTAGAAAATGTTGGTTATCTCGACGAAGATTATTTTATGTACGGAGAAGATATCGATCTTTCGTATCGTTTATTAAAAAGTGGTTATAAGAATTATTATTTTCCTAAAACAACAATAATACATTATAAAGGAGAAAGTACTAAAAAAAGTAGTGTTAACTATGTTTTAGTTTTTTATAATGCAATGATAATTTTTGCAAGAAAACACTTCTCGAAAAAAAATGCTAAAATATTCTCTTTATTTATAAAATTAGCAATCTATTTTAGAGCATCAATTGCAATTCTAAATCGAGCAATAAAAAAAGTTATATTGCCAATTTTCGATTTTGGTTTTATATTTCTATCATATCTGATTATTAAACCAATTTGGGAAAATTATCTATTTGGTGAAATTGGAAGCTATCCAAAAGAATTCTTATTTATTGCAGTTCCTATATATATTATTATTTGGTTAAATAGTATAGCATTTTACGGTTCGTACAAAAAACACATTAAGCCACTTAATATTATTAAGGGAACAACAATAGGAACCATAATAATATTATTAATTTATTCGTTAGTCCCAGAAAGTTATCGATTCTCAAGAGCACTAATTATATTAGGATATATAAATACAACGCTTGTTACTTTTTCTACTCGACTTATAATAAGCAATATTTCTTATTTTCCACAGAAATTAATTTTCAACAATAAACTACGAACCTTAATCTTAGGGTCGAAAGACGAAATACTTAGAGTAAAAAATATTCTTGAGAAAACTCAACTAAATCCTCAAATTATTGGGTATGTTGCGCCTGAAAACTTTAAGCCGGACAATTTTTATTTAGGAGAATTATCTCAACTACACGAAATAATAATAATTAATAAAGCAGACGAAGTAATATTTTGTGCGAAAGATATATCATCGCAACAAATAATTAAAAACATGCTTAAATTATCCAACTCCGAAATAAATTTCAAGATTGCTCCTGCCAACAGTCTATCAGTTATTGGTAGCAATTCTATAAATACTGCCGGAGAATTATATACAATTGAACTAAGCTCTATATCGAACTCGAAAAACAAAAGGATTAAAAGGATTTTTGATATATTATCGTCATCAATAATAATATTGTTTTTTCCAATTCTACTATTATTCTATAAAAACTCGTTAAATATTTTTAAAAATTCAATATCTGTTTTTTTTGGAAAAAAAACATGGATAGGTTATTGCCATACAAGTAAATCGAAAAGCTACAATCTTCCCAAAATTAAAAACAGCATTTTTATGATAAATAACTACAAATTAAAGGAAACAATACCGGATTCAACTATCGAAAAATTGAACATACTATATGCCAAGAATTACAAACTTACAACTGACATTATAGAACTTTTTAAAAATCTAAAACATCTAAACAAGCAAAATTCCTAATTTAAATTACTTTTTTTTTATTTTATTTATTACATTTGTTTTCAAGTATTTGTAACATCTATCTAAATATGAAAAGATTTTTTGCACTCTTATTAGCAACTACAATAATTAGCACTTTTGTTTATTCGCAAAGCAAACAAGAATTAAAAAAAAAATTTGTAAATGCCGAATTTGCATTATTATACGAAGAATATCAAGAAGCTCTTCCTTTATTTCTTGAACTATATAATTCGGGACGAAAAGACGCTAATATTGAATACAGAATAGGGATTTGTTATCTGAATATTCCGAACGAAAAAGACAAAGCAATTCCATATTTAGAAGATGCAGTGCAAAATATATCAGAAAATTACAATGCAGGATATTTTACCGAAAAACAAGCTCCGAATAAAGCCTACTACCATTTAGGAATTGCTTACAGAATAAATAATCAATTAAATAAAGCATTAGTATTACTTAATAAATACAAAAAACTACTTAACGAAAACGATACCGAAAATTTAGAAAACGTAAATGTCCAAATTAAATCATGTAAAAATGCAATTGAATTATCTAATACACCAACAAATTTGTTTGAGAAAAATTTAGGAAAAGCAATAAACACAACTTTTGCTAATAATAATGCTGTTGTATCGGAAGATGAAAGCATAATTATTTTTCTTAATTCATTACGCTTTTATGATGGTATTTTTTGCTCGGTAAAAAGAAATGGCAGATGGTTATCGTCTCGCAACATATCTTTACAATTTAAATCGGACAAACCTCTTAAGCCTGTTTTCCTTACTAGAGATGGAAAAACTCTTTACTTACAAAGAAATGATAACGACAATCTTAATCTTTATAAAAGTAAATTTGAAAATGACCTTTGGACTCCTATTGAAAAATTAAATTCAAATATAAATACTAAATCAACCGAAACCCATGCTTGCATTAGCGATGATGGGAAAATATTATATTTCACAAGTGATAGAGATGGAGGATTCGGAGGATTAGATATTTACAAATCGTATCTCGATAAAAATAACGAATGGGGTCCGGCAATTAATTTGGGATCTACGATTAATACAAGCTTAGATGAAGATACTCCTTTTATTACCGAAGATGGTAATACTCTTTATTTTAGCTCACAAGGTCATCTTAATATAGGAGGATTCGACATATTCTATTCTACAAAAAATAATAACACCTGGGACACACCAATAAACATAGGATATCCATTTAACTCTACCGATGACGATATATTTTTCTTTCCATTAAAAAATGGAAAAATTGCTTATTATTCAAAACTAAAACCAATAGGATATGGGAATAATGATATTTATAGAATTCAAATATTTGAAAGAGTAAATATTTTAAAAGAAAAATAATTCAATCGAAACAAGCTTCTAGCTCTACACTTTCTTAAAATAATTATCGCTAAAAATTCTGACAAACTCAAATAATAAAAATCAATAAACAGCAAATTTAATTTAGTAGTTCAATTTGGTACTAATGTTAATAACATTTTATATATTAGCTACATAATTAATTACAACAAGTGTAATTAAGCATCATTTAATATAAAACCTTAAATCTGCGAGTTAACATCTAAAGCGGTGATAGTCATCGGATAACTATTTTATTAAAAGTGTGGCAAAATTAAATTAAAGTATTGTCAACAAGTCATCCGACAACTTGCGGATGGGTAAACCATTATATTAAATGCTAATAAAGATTGTTTAATTATAAATTTTAATAAACGATTTCAAATTTTTAATCAAAACATAAATGAAAGTTTCAGAATTTTTCACTAAATTCGTAAAGGTTGACTAGATTTTTATAAAATTGTAACACAAATATTAGTTTTATTTATAATTAACGATTGATGAAAAAAATTACATTTATTATACTCTCCTTTCTTTTACCTCTATTTGCATATTCTCAATTAAAAGAATACGAATTAGACGAGATTTTTCTTGATGCTGACTCATGGTTGTTTTACGAAGAATTTCAAGATGCCTTGCCCCTTTTTATGCAAGTTTACGAAGTACATCCTGAGAATTCGAATCTAAACTACAAAATTGGTTTATGCTATTTAAATATTGAAGGTAAAAAACACAATTCGATTCCTTATTTTGAAAAAGCAATATCGAATACTACTAATAATTACAGAAAAAATACATACGCTGAAAAAAAAGCTCCTTTAGATGCTTATTTTTATCTTGGAAATGCTTATTTAATTAATAATCAAATAAAGAAAGCTCAAGATACTTATAATAAGTTCGAGACAAAAATTACTGAAACTAAAAATATTTTTAATAAAGACAGTTATAATTTCGATTTTTTACAGAAACAAAAACAATCATGTGAAACAGCAATAAAACTAAAACAAAACCCCATAAATTTCATTGCTACAAATATTGGTTCTCCAATAAACACACAATTTTCTGATTTAAATGCCGTAATATCTGCCGATGGGAATTCTATAATTTTTACATCTGAATTAAAATTCTATAATGCTATTTTTTATTCAACCAAAGAAGATGGCAAGTGGAATTATCCAATAAACTTAATGGGGCAACTTAAAGTTGACGATAGCACTTTCCCAACATCTCTATCGAAAGATGGCACTGAACTATACCTATATAGAAAAGATGATTTTGACGGCAATATTTACATTAGTAGATTAACAAATGGAATTTGGTCGCAAATAGAAAAACTGGGACCCAATATTAATACCAAATATTGGGAATCGCATGCTACTATAAGTCCTAATGGAAAAGAGTTGTATTTTGTTAGCAACAGAGCCGGCGGAAAAGGAGATTTAGATATTTATGTTGCACAAAAACTTGACGATGGAACATGGGGAAACATAAAAAACTTAGACAAAAATATAAATACTCAGTGGAACGAAAACACTCCATTTTTATCAAATGATGGAAACACATTGTTTTTCAGCTCAGAAGGACATAACACAATGGGTGGATATGACATATTTTACTCTCATAAAATAAACAACACATGGCAAGAACCTAAAAATATTGGGTATCCAATAAATACTACAGACAATAACAGTTTTTTTGTGCCAACAGAAAATGCAGAATCTGCTTATTTTTCCTTTTTTTCGAGTAAAGGATATGGGAAAAGAGATATATTTAAAATACACTTATCGGACATAAACAAACCATCAAACATAAAAGTTGAAGGAATTGCTAAATACGATGATGAAATTCATAACAAGAAACAGGATTTTACAATAATCATTATCGACACATTACTACATGACACAATTGCCATACTTTCTCCGGAAAAAGAATTATCTTATAACGAATACAAAACACCTAATGGAAAAAATCATTTATTATTTGAAAGTAATATTAATTCAGATGGCACTAATCAAATATTAATATCGCAAAATTATAAAATTAAAAATGTATTTTTAAACCCAATAGAGCTTAAAGAAACCAACACTTTAACAGATTCAGAATCTCCGGAAATAAATATCGACAAACGAGAATATTACACACAATCGGGTAATCAAAAAATTAAAATTAAATTATCATTGCAAAAGGGTTCTCTGTTATTGGTTAATACATTTATGAACGATAAATTATTAAATTCAGAAAAATTTAATGTCAAAAATGAAGACTTTATATACGAATATAAACCTATTAAAGGAAATAGTAATATAAAATTTAAACTAATAGGTAAAAATAATAAAATACAAACACAAGAAGTTTTTGTATCATGTATATCGCCGGATATAGATAGTATTGCAGAAATAGATATTACCGAAAAAACCTATACCTTAAAAGATGGACAGAACAATATAAAAATTAAGCTATCGGTAGAAAAAAACTCGAAATTATTTGTTAAAACATATGTAAATGACAAACTAATTAATTCGGAAAAATTTAAAATAACAAAAGACAATTTTACCTATGAATTTACTCATCGAGAAAGTAATTCTAAAATTAATTTTAAACTGGTTGATAAACATAATAACTTTAAAAGCAAAGAAATTACTATTACTAACAAACCTTTAGAAAAAGAACTTGCTGGCGTATTAAATAATATAAATAGATTTAAGAAAACCAATATCTCAAATATTTTAAATTCTTTTATTAATAAATCGGAAATAAAATCATCGGAAGATTTACTTAAGTTATTATTTAATATAGCAGAAACCAACAAACTTAGTCCTTATATAATCGCAATTGCATTACAATCGGGAGAAAATGCTTTACAATTTAAAAATGAGTTAGTAAAATTATCTAATGGAAATATTAAACAAACCTTAGCTAAATTAAATAACGACACTTTAAAAAATCAAAATTCAGAATTTATATTAAATTATCTCATATCAGAATCAAACTCTTCAAATTATTCTAAAAAAGACATATTAAATTTAATAAGCAAATACGTAATTAGTAAATATAAAAACCCTGATAACTTACTTTCTGAACTAAATAAATATGCATCTTTCGACATACATAGCATATTAGACAATATAGATGAATCGGCCTTAGCAATAACATCTGTTCAAGATTTCTCTAATTATTTTATATGTTGTGATAAATTTTCTAACAAGGATAAGGAAATTATTTGTTCAATGATTAACGGAATTAATATATCATTACTAATTCAAAAAGAAAACACACAAGAAATAATAACAAACGACAATAAACCAAACGAGACAAAAGCAACTAACAAATACCTAGTACTTTTTATTATTACTAGCTTTTTAGCTCTTATTTTTATTTTCATATATATAAAGAAAAAGAAACACTAATTATAATATATATAATTTCAATAAATGTTCTAAACATTTAAGTTATGAGAAAACGAATTTTATTATGTATCAGCATCCTCGTATTTCAATTTTCGTTGAATGCCCAAGAAAACGTTAATCTTAAAGAGACTTTTCTTGATGCAGAATATTATATTCTGTACGAAGATTTTAATGAAGCTTTACCCCTTTATCTGAAATTAAATAACAACAATTACTCTAATGCCTATATTTCTTATCGTATTGGCGAATGTTACTTAAATATTCAAGGACAAAAAAACAAAGCAATTCCATATCTTGAAGATGCAGTAAAAAATATGTTGCAAAAAATAAATGAAGGTTCGTTTAAAGAAACTGCTGCACCCCAGAAAGCTCTATTTTTACTTGGAAATGCTTATCAAATAAACAACAAATTAAATAAAGCAATTACAACATATAAGAAATTTAAAGAAACATTAAAAGTTGATGATATTTATAATATTGATTTTGTTACTCAACAAATAAAATCGTGCAATAATGCACAAAAATTAATGCAATCTCCAATACAATACAAAGAAACAAATGTTGGAGATATTATAAATAATAACTTTCCAAATATAAGGCCTGTATTATCTTCTAATGAGGATGTTTTAATATTTACAACAAAACTTAAATTTTATGATGCTATATTTTATTCTAAAAAAGAAAATAATAAATGGTCAGTTCCTATTAATCTTACACCATATTTAAAAACCGACGGCTACTACTATACAAGTAGCTTATCATCGGATGGAACTAAATTATTTCTTTTTAAGAACGACGAATACAATGGAGATATTTATGTTAGTAATTTCGATGGAGAAAAATGGAACGGGGCAACAAAACTGGGAAAAAATATAAATTCTAAATTTTGGGAAACACACGCATCAATAAGCTCCGATAATAGAACACTCTATTTTACAAGTAACAGAAAAGGCGGCTTTGGAGGATTAGATATTTACAAATCTGAATATAACTTTGAAAAAAAAACATGGAACAAACCAGTTAATTTAGGTCATGAAATTAATACTCCCTATAACGAAGAAACCCCATATATTTCTGAAGATGGCAACACCTTATATTTTTCATCTCAAGGACATTATACTATGGGAAGCTTCGACATTTTTTATTCAAAAAAGCTAAAAGATAACTTATGGTCGTCTCCTGTAAATATTGGCTATCCTATAAATACAACCGACGACGATTTATTCTTTTTCCCAATAAAAGATGGGAATTTTGCATATGTATCGAAATATAACAAAAACGGATATGGCCAAGAAGATATATATCGCCTAGAATTTTTTTCTAACGACCATCCATACAAAATAAAAGTTACCGGTTGTATTGCGTTACAAGACAAACAAAAAGAATTTATAAAAGGACAATTTGAAGTAAATATTATAGATTCTGCAAAAGTTGAAACCATACAAATATTAACCCCTAATACAAAAACAGGCGAATTTGAAACAAGTCTTTTACCCGGAACCTATAAATTTGTTTTTAAATCGGAAAGATATAAACAAAAAGTAAAAACTTTAGTTATACCGGAAAATTTCCAAAGAAACTCCTTAGTTATAAACACAGAGCTTGTTCCATTGGCAGTAAGCTCGGGAGAATATATCACAATTAAAAGTCTGTTCTTCGATTTTGATTCTTATTCGTTAAATAGAGAATCGCAAATTGAACTGGAACGTCTGTATAAACTTATGACAAAATATCCATCTCTATACATTGAAATTACCGGTCATACCGACGCAATTGGATCTTCCGAATATAATAAAAAACTATCAGTTAAACGAGCCAGATCAACCATAAATTATTTAGTAAATAAAGGAATTCAAGAAAATCGCTTTGTAGCCAAAGGTGCCGGAAAATCGCAACCAATTACAATAAATAGCAAACCCGATGGCTCCGATAATCCTGAAGGAAGAAAATTTAACAGAAGAGTTACTACAAAAATTTTAAAATCGGACAAGAATATATTAATAGATAATGATATAAATATTCCGGAGCATCTTAAACTTAAAAATCTTTCATATGGAATATTTTTATTAAAACAAAAAAACAAATTACCCGATGAATATTTTAATAAATACTCAGAATTTAACGATTATAAAATAAAAGAATATAATAATAACGATTACTATTTTTACATTTTAGGTCGTTTTAAAAAAAAATCGGAATTACTTGTTTTATATAATAAAACAATAGATTTAGGATTTAATGATGCCAAAATAGTTAACAATTACGAAATAAAAAAAATTCAGCATCTTACAGGCAACACAACACATACTCAAAAAAAAACAATTTATACTATACAATTAAAAGCAACAAAATCGCCTGTTGATATTGTTATATTTGCTCCACTAAAAAATGTTAAAGAAATATTATGTGTCGATGGGTATTACAGATATATATATAATGAATTTAAAGGATATAAAAATGCAAAAAAAGAATTGAAGCAAATAATAAATTCCGGTTATCCTGATGCTTTTATAATGAATATAAATACATATAATAAAAAATAAGGTGAATATTCTAACCAACAGCTCTATTCAACTCAGAGCCCCTGAACCCTCCGATATTGATCTTTTATATATTTGGGAAAACGACACAGATATTTGGCAACTTAGCAATACTCTTACTCCATTCTCGAAACAAACTATGAAAGATTTTGTCGAAAGTATTAATATCGACATATATCAATCTAAACAACAGAGATTTATGATTGATAGTATTGACAAATCAGGAAAAAAACTTACAATTGGCACTATTGATTTATTTGATTTCGACCCATTTAATAATAGAGCAGGAATAGGAATTTTGATTGATAAGAAAAGCAGAAACAAAGGATATGCTTCAAATGCATTAAAAATATTAATCGACTATTCATTTAATATACTCCAATTGCATCAATTATATTGCAACATTAATATCGACAACAAAACCAGCATAAGTCTTTTTGAAAATCATGGTTTTTTATTGTCAGGAAAAAAGAAAGAATGGGGCAAAACATTATCAGGATGGAAAGACGAGCTTTTTTTTCAATTAATAAATACAAACAAAAAATAATTTATTCCTTTACAACAATAATACTTAATAATATTTTATAATGATGCAGTGCATCCTCTATTTTATAATTTATACAAACTCAATTTTCTCAACAAATATTAATACCACTCCTTGCATTATGGTAAGCAATTCTATTACTGTATTAGATAACAAATATAAAATACCGGAATTTTGGGAATCACGAAAAATAGATAAAAATCTGCAAGCAAATAGTAATGACTTAATATATCTTCCCAGCTCGCTTACATATAAAAACTATAATATTTATGTAACAAAAAAATACACATAAAGCATTAATAAAAATGTCAGAAGAAGCAAAGAAAACTGGAGTGTTATTAATTGCAGATTCCGGATATAGAAGTATAGCTCACCAAAAAAAATTATAGAAAAATATTTAAAAAAGGGAATTCCTTTTTCAGATATTATCAGGCATGTGGCTCCCCCTGCCATTCTGAACATATGTTAGGCACAACATTAGACTTTGTTTCAAGTAACAAATCGTTTAACACAACGAAAAGCTATAAATGATTAAAAAAAACGCATCGAAATATGGCTTTAAATAAACTTACACCAACGAAAATTCTAATAACCTATTAAATAAATCGTGGCATTGGAATTACATTAAATTAAATCGTTAAAAAATCTCTATTATCTTGTCAGCAAATCTGAGAATACTCAGGAATATCATTTAGAAATATGAAAGATTGTTTTTCGTTATCAAATTTGCAACAATAATGAACTAGGCCATTAGTAACAATTAAAAATTTAACTTTTAACTTCATATTATATCGAGCAATCTGATCGAAAACTTTTTGAGTAATTTTTACATTCGAAGCCTTACACTCAACAATAAGAACCGGTTCTCCTTTTCGTCCAAACGAAACAATATCGCTTCGTTTGGAAGTGTTATTTAATTTAAAAGCAAATTCAATACTTAATAATGATGAAGGAAATTTTTTATTTTCTACCAAATATGAAATGAAATTTTGACGAACCCATTCTTCAGGTGTTAGAGCAACAAACTTCTTTCTAATATTATCGAATATTAGTTTTTGTTTCTGATTGTTCTTTATCCTATAAGTATGCTTTGGCAAATTTAATTCTTCCATCAAAACAATAATAATTAAATTATCTTACTTTTTTACAGTTTTTTTAATTAATTTGAAAAATTATTATTCTTAATAAGTTTAAGCAATATCTTTTATTCTAAAAACAAACTTGCTATTTTTGTATAGCAATATATTTCGATAATATATAAGAAACAAAATATGAAAACTAAAACAGAAATAGTAGAAAATTGGTTACCCCGATATACAGGGTGTTCATTAAAAGATTTCGGACAATACATTTTATTAACCAATTTTAGTCATTACTTAGAATTATTTGCCGAATGGAATAATGTAAAAATTCCCAACACACAAGTTCCTATGCCATGTGTTACAGCCAACAACATTACAATGATAAATTTTGGCATGGGAAGTCCAAATGCAGCAACAATAATGGATTTATTAAGTGCCATACATCCTAAAGCAGCATTATTCTTGGGAAAATGCGGAGGACTAAAAAAGAAAAACGAACTTGGTGATTATATTCTTCCAATTGCTGCAATTCGAAGCGAAGGAACATCTAATGACTATTTACCTCCGGAAATTCCTGCATTGCCGGCATTTAAGTTGCAAATAGCTGTATCGAATTCGATAAAAGAATTTAATAAAGATTACTGGACAGGTACTGTTTTAACAACAAATAAAAGAGTTTGGGAATACGATGACCGATTTAAGAAATATCTTAGAAAAACACGCTCGATGGCAATAGATATGGAAACTGCAACTATTTTTACAGTAGGATTTGCTAATCAAATTCCTACAGGAGCATTATTACTTGTTTCTGATCAGCCAATGATATCGGCAGGTATAAAAACTGATAAAAGCGACCAAAAAATTACTAACAAATATGTAGAAGAACATGTTAAAATAGGAATTAATGCATTACGAGAAATACAAGCAAATTCTGAATCGGTAAAACATGTTATCTTTTAATTTATATTGAGCTTATATTAATTAAATAAAAAAATCTTATTCTAATTTATCTATAAAAAATAAATACAAATGAAATTCGAAGATGCATACAAACAAATATTTTCTGATCTGAGAAAGAAAATATACAAACCTATATATTTTCTTATGGGAGACGAACCATATTTTATAGATAAAATTACTGATTTTATACATTCTAATGTTCTCTCAGAAGAAGAACGAAATTTTAATCAAATAGTATTTTACGGTAAAGACACAACTATTGAAACTATTATTACTGCATCGCGCAAATTTCCTATGATGTCGAACTATCAAGTAATAATAGTAAAAGAAGCTCAACATCTAAAAAATATCGAAGATTTAGTTATATATGCTAACAATCCGCTTAAATCAACAATCTTAGTAATTAACTATAAATATAAAAGTCTAGATAAAAGAAAAAAATTATATAAGTCTATTGGTAATGATAAGGGCTACATTCTTAATACCGAAAAATTGTATGATAATAAAATACCACTTTGGATAGAAAAATATATTAGTCATAAAAACTATTCTATTGAGCCAAAAGCTGCACAGATACTTACAGAATATTTAGGAAACGATTTAAACAAAATTGTTAACGAACTGGAAAAACTAATTATTACTTTACCTAAAAACGAAACAAAAATAACATCTATTCATATTGAAAAAAATATTGGCATAAGCAAAGACTATAATAACTTTGAGTTAAATAATGCCCTAAGTAAAAAAGATGTTTTAAAAGCAAACAGAATAATTAATTACTTTAGCAACAATTCTGCAAAACATCCATTATTATTGACGATAGGAACGCTTTATTATCATTTCAATAAAATTCTTACCTATCATTTCATTAAAGATAAATCGAACATTAATATGCTTGCAGCCACCTTAAAAATGAATAAATATTTTATTAAAGATATTGAATTTGCAGCTAGAAATTATCCTCCAAGTAAAGTAGTTTACATAATAGAGCAACTTAGAGAATACGATTTAAAATCGAAAGGGAAAAACAATGCAACAACTACCGATAAAGGTCTGCTTAAAGAATTAATATATAAGATTTTACATTAAACAATCATCTCTAATGACAATATTTATTATTATAATAACTTCGCTAATATCGATATTAGCATTTTCTAACGAAGAAATACTGAATCGTTCGCAATTAAATCCATATCAGGTATATCATAAAAAACAATGGTACAGAGTTATTACTCACGGATTTGTTCATGCCGACTGGGTGCATCTTTTCGTAAATATGTTTGTTTTATTTTCGTTTGGAAAATCTGTAGAAAATATTTTCAGCCAACTTGAGTCAAATCAAATAATTTTATCTTCTTCACTATCATATTTGTTATTATATTTTATTGCCATGATACTAGCAACAATTCCATCGATAATAAAACAAAAAAATAATCACTGGTATAATTCTGTTGGAGCATCCGGCGCTGTATCTGCTGTAATTTTTACAAGTATCTTTTTTCAACCACTTGCTCCACTTTATTTCTTTGGCATTTTACCTATTCCGGGAATAGTTTTTGGCATTCTTTATTTAGGGTATACTCATTATATGAGCAGAAAAGGAAGTGATAATATTAATCATGACGCTCATTTTATTGGTGCAATTTTTGGTTTTGTTTTTCCATTAATACTAGAACCTAAATTAATTAATATTTTTATTAATCAATTATTTTAGAAACATATGCCGAAAGCAATTTTTCTCGACCGAGATGGAATAATTAATCGCGAAAGAGGCGATTATACATATAAAATTAAAGATTTCGTTATTAACGATGGAGTAATAGATACATTAAAAACATTGTCGAATTACGGTTATTTGCTAATAATAATTTCTAACCAAGGAGGAATCTCTAAGAACATATATTCAAAAAATGATGTTGACAAATTACATCAATATTTACTTTTCGAACTTGAAAAGCATAATATAAATATAACTGAAATATATTATTGTCCACACCATTCCGATAACGAAAAATGTTTATGCAGAAAGCCGGAAGCTCTATTGTTTGAAAAAGCAATAGCTCGATATAATATAAATATATCACAATCGTACATGATTGGTGATAGCAAAAGAGATATTATTGCTGCAGAAAAAGTTGGGATAAAAGGTATTAAAATTGAGCCTAACGATGATTTAAGAAAAATATTAAAACTAATCTAGGAATGAATCAACGCAACTATATTTTAGTAAACGGAGAATATTTCAGTTCCGAGAAATTCTGTATAGATATAGAAAATAGAGCGTATAAATATGGCGATGCTCTCTTCGAAACGATTCATGCAAATGGCACTCGACTTCAATTTTTCGATGATCATATGGCAAGATTAAAGCATGGATTAAAAACGCTTAAGATTAACATTCCTAAATCTATTGAGTCGGGTAAAATATTGCAAGAAATTGAACACCTATTAAATAAAAACAAATTTCTAAAAGGAGCAAGAATCCGTTTGTGCGTTTTTCGAAACAATGGAGGCAATTATACCCCTTCTACAAATGACTCATCGTACATTGTTAGTACTTACAAACTCCCATTTTACGACTATCGCTTAAACGATAAAGGAATTTCTCTCGGACTTTTTACCAAATTAAGAAAACAAAAAAACTATTTATCAAATATAAAATCAAGTAATGCACTTATATATATTATGGCAGGAATTTATGCACAAGAAAATAATATTGACGATAGCATAATTCTTAACGAAAACAATAATATTATTGAGACTACAAGTTCAAACATATTTGTAATTAAAGAAAAAACTGTTCTAACCCCTCCTCTATCCGATGGATGTGTTGCAGGAATTATGCGTAAACAAATAATTAAATTGCTTTTAGCTATGAAATTAGAAGTAATTAACGAAAAACATGTAGAACCACGCCATTTATTAATGGCCGATGAAATATTTATTACAAATAGTATAAACGGAATGCGATGGATTAAGGGTTTTGAAGATAAAAGATTTTACAATAACATAGCAAAACAATTAATTACAGAACTAAATTATTTAGCTTTTAAATATTAATAATTAATTCATTGTTGGATTTTGTGGCATATTTGCCCATACTTTATATTCTTTTCCAAGATTAAATAATAACTCTTCCCAAATATCATCGCCATGATTTATTAAATACTCTGAATCGACATTAGAAACTAACCAAGAATTACTATCTATTTCTTCTTGCAACTGATTTTTGCTCCAACTAGCATAACCCATAAAAAATAAAACTTGATTAGGTTCAACAAAATTCTCTTTAATTAATTCTTTTAAGTAATCGAAATCGCCACCCCAATATATATTATCAACAACATGTTTTGCATTAGGAACCAAATTGCCTAAAGTATGTAAAAAGAATATTGTGTCTTTACCAACCGGGCCTCCTACAGAAACCTTTGACTCGAAAACAGGAAAATCATCAATAATCTCATTTATTGAAAGATCAATAGATTTATTTAAAACAAAACCTGCAGAACCATTTTCTGTATGTTCTGTTATTAAAACAACCGACCGTCGGAAATATGTGTCATTAATCATAGGTTCGGATATTAAAATCCTGCCTTGCTTTGGAGCAAGCTTCTTGTGTTCAATATTTAAAAAATCAAAATTTAAATACATGTTTTAGACTTATTTCTACTTATTTTATTATAAGCAAATTAATAAAAATTTTAGATAAATCAAAATTACGAATCCAATTTTCTCAATTATTAAATTTAATTGCTTATTTGTATAGATAAGATAAACCTAACTAATTAATATTTTTATATAAATTTTTCACTATTTTTAGAAAATATATTTATTTTAAAACCATTTAACTCCAAAGATATTCAAAATGAATAAACTGTTTCGTCATATATATTTGCTAATTGGATTTGTGTTTTTTGCTAATATTTTGCTTGCAAATACAGATAAGGATATTAAACTTTCGCAAAATGATGTTACAATTGATATGACGAATATAATTGTAAAAGATATTAATATAAATATTCAACTTATATTTAATAATGTTGAATTTAAAAAGATATACGAAGGAGAAAATATAGTAATAAAAGTAAATAACAAAAATGTTACTGCAAAAATAATAAATGGTACAGCAAGAATTCAGTATACTTTTAAAACTAAAGAAGACTTAAATATTTCAGTTTTAGGATACAATTTTACAAAACATATTGATCCCATTCCATTGTGGTTTTCGGTTATTCCTCCTTTAATAGCAATAATCATAGCTCTTCTTTTTAAAGAAGTATTTACAGCTTTATTTCTAGGAATACTTGTTGGAACAACAACTATATTTTTTTATCAGGACACATCTTTATTCCTCTCTATTTTTAAAGGATTATTTGCTATTATCGACACTTACATTCTCGACTCATTAACTTCGAAAGGACATATGTCTATTATTATATTTTCGATGTTAATTGGAGCTATGGTAAATATTATTACACAAAATGGAGGAATGAAAGGTGTAGTAAATATTCTCTCGCGGTATGCAAAGAGTCCTAGTTCGGGGCAATTTATTACTTGGTTACTTGGAGTAGCAATCTTCTTCGACGATTATGCTAATACTTTAGTTGTTGGAAATACTATGCGACCGGTAACTGATAAATTAAAAATATCGAGAGAAAAATTAGCATATATTGTTGACTCTACTGCTGCTCCGGTTGCTGCAATTGCTTTTGTTACAACATGGATAGGTGCTGAATTAAGCTATATTCAGGATGGAATAAATACTATTGGGATAAATGAAAATGCTTATTCAGTGCTCTTAAATTCTATTTCATATTCTTTTTATCCGATTTTTGCATTATTGTTTATTTTAATTATTATTTATCAAAAAGCAGATTTTGGATCAATGTATATTGCAGAAAAGAAAGCTAGAAATTCGCAATTAAATATTGAGAATAACGATTCTTCTTTTTCGAATAAAATAAACGATTTAGAAATTCCTGAAAACATAATACCCAAGTGGTATAATGCAGCAATTCCTGTTGGTGTAGTAATAATTGGCACATTTGTAGGTTTGTTATATACTGGTTGGGATTCAGAAGTTTGGCATAATACAGCAATTGCTTTCTCAAAAAAAATATCGATAATTATAGGTAATTCCGATTCATATAAATCGTTGTTGTGGTCGAGTCTTCTTAGTGTTCTAATTGCAATTTTTTTAACTGTAAGTCAGAAAATTTTAAATCTAAAAAAAACAATTGACAGTTTAATAAATGGATTTCGAACAATGCTTACAGCAATAGTAATTCTTGTTCTTGCTTGGTCTATTGCTCTTGTAACCCAACATTTACATACTGCCGATTTTATATCACAAATTTTAGTTAATATAAATATATCACCTGAGCTAGTTCCTGCATTAACTTTTGTTATGGCCGGCTTAGTATCGTTTTCTACAGGATCATCATGGGGGACAATGGCAATATTATACCCATTAATACTTCCTGCATCTTGGCTAATAACTGAAAAATTTGGATTAGACTATAATCACTCAATATCAATATTTTACAATGTTGTTTCAGCAGTTCTTGCAGGTTCTGTTTTAGGCGACCATTGTTCGCCAATATCTGATACTACAATTCTGAGTTCTTTAGCAAGTTCTTGTAATCATATTAGTCATGTTCGTACACAATTACCATATGCAATTACAGTTGGTGTAATTTCTGTATTTGTTGGAACTATACCTGCATCATACGGAATATCTCCATTAATACTATTTCCTATCGGAATTTTAGTGATGTATTTAGTAGTAAAATTGTTTGGGAAAAAATACACGTAAAATTTATTGCTTTGTAACAAATCTTTTTGCACCAATTAGTTTGTCATAACCCATACTTATATCTTTATAATAAACTAAAATAAGATATTCGTTTTCGGTTAATGAGTAATTTCCGTCAATAAAATTATAATCAACATTATTAGCGCTCTTAGTAATATAAGAATAATTATAATAACCTTGTTTTAATAACAAACTTATCTCATAAGCTTTCTGATTGTAATTATAGCGCATTTTATTATCGTTTGTAAAATTGTAATTTGTTAATGCTCCCCAAACATAAACATCACCTTTTTGCAATGGCACATTCATATTTAAAGTAAAAAAAACATTAACATAATCGGCATCGACATTTGGATTTTCGCTATTTATTACATCAATAAAATACGCTCCATTCAAATCTTTTTTATAATTATACTCCGAAAATTCATTTTCAACATCGCTAGTCAGTAAAAAATTATATTTGTTTGCTATAAAATCTATCCTTTCAATATTTTCCGATTTATAATAAATATCTTTAGTATTAAAATTATGAAACTCATTCCCTCCCTCGAACTTCAATTTATTTGGATTATAATATATTATTTTATTACCAACAATACTGTTATATCCAATTTTTGAAATAAAATTAGTCCAATCATTATTTTTCACAATCACTAATTGAATATTCTGTTGAAGATCTTCAATTCCATATTTTTCATTATTAACAACAACTTTTAATTCCTGCTTATTATAAAAATATCCGGTTTGGCCTTTATTTATCTTCTCAGCATCAATATTCACTTTCGACTCATTAATCATAAATCTTTTAGTAAATACTAAATTTTCGGGATTGTTATCTTTATATACTTTAATAATATAATTACCAGAGATTAAGAATTCTATATCATTATTTGGCAATTTGAACGAATAATGAACATAGTTCACAGTTGTGTTATATGAATATTTGTAATTATATATTTCATTCTCTGAAAAACCATTTATATATTCATTCATATATAACTCAGATTCTTCCCAATTCGAATTACAATGTATTATTGTATAAAAATATGTATTAGCATCAGAAGTAATTTCATCAAAACAAACAGTAAGTTTTTCATTACTATTTAACTCAATAACAGGAAGGTTTAGTTTATTTCCTTCTTTGTATGCTAAAACAGTTTTAATCTTTTTTTCATAAATTCTATCTCTAAGAAATTCTTGAGCATAGGAAATATAATAAAATGTGCATAAAAAAAACATTATACTAATTCTTTTCATAATTTATAATTAATAATAAATTTCATAACAAACTAATATACAAATAAATAATAATTTCAACTTACTTAGAAACAACAAATAAAATTAAAATATATAACTTTTTCTAAAAACAACAAATCAATATTATTAAATTTGAGCTTTAAATTGAATTTATTTATTTTATAAATTGCAATTTAAAAATATTATTAAAATCTAAACGAAACATTATGAGAAGAATTTTTACAACATTATTATTTGTGTTTCTTTCAAGCATATTATTTGCAAATCCTGTAAGTAAAGAAGAAGCACAAAAGATAGCAGAAAAGGTTTATGCACATTATTCTTTCGGTAAAATATCCGATTTTTCTGTTATTGATATTTATGAAAATAAATATAACGAAAAAACAAGTTACTATACTTTTTCATTTAAACCTCACGGTTTTGTAATGATTTCGGCCGACGATGCTGCTTTTCCGGTACTTGGATATTCAATAAAGAATAATGCAACAAAAGAAATTACTAATCCAACTATTAAATCTTGGTTTAATAAATATAACAAAGAAATAGAAGAATCAATTAAAAGCAAGAATAAGAGCGCTTTGCAAATGTGGGATAACATAAGAAATAATAATTTCCCAAAAAACAGCAAAGTCGTAGAATATCTACTTACTACAGAATGGAATCAATCTCCGGGTTATAACGATTATGCACCTACAGGAAACCCAATAGGATGTGTTGCAACAGCAACATCACAAATTATGAATTATCATGAGTGGCCGGCTCAAGGACAAGGATGGCATCAATACACTCCAACCGATAATCCTCAGTATGGAATGCAATATGCCGATTTTACCGACACTTACGACTGGGCAAATATGCCTGATAAATTAAGCGTATCTAGCACATCTACTGAAGTTGATGCTGTAGCGACTTTATGTTATAATGTAGCAGTATCGGTAGATATGAATTTCGACCCAAGTGGCTCCGGAGCTCAAAGTCAAGATGTAATGTTGGCTCTTGCCAGTTATTTTAAATACGATAAATCAAGTCTTCAATATATAAAATTTGATACTACTGATGTAGCCGGATGGTTGACACAAATAAAGAATGAAATAGACAACGGCCGACCTGTATATTACGATGGAGGAAGTGAAAGTAGTGGTGGACACGCTTTTATATGCGATGGCTATAATGCATCTGACGAACTTCATATGAACTGGGGCTGGGGAGGTGCTTATAATGGTTATTTCCTAGCAACCGACATGACACCTGGTTCAGCTTCTTTTAATGAATATAATTATGCTATTATTGGTATTAAACCAGCAACAACCGAACAGGATATATTATGGACTAAACAAACCAGTAGCTTTGAAGGAGATACGAAAGGAGTGCAATATATTTCTGCAGTAAACAACAGAGTTGCATGGGCAGTTGCATACGACGGAGCAGGTGGTAGTGCTAAATTAAAAGATTATACCCGAACCATTAATGGAGGAGCAACTTGGCAAGCAGGAACTATTAATGCAGAAAATACAACAAACTACGCTGCATCAATGATTTGTGCTATTAATGAAGATACTGCCTGGGTTCCATTATTCGGACCAAGTGGCGGAGGAAAAATTGTTAGAACAACAGACGGAGGTACTACTTGGGAACATCAAGCCTCAGCAGAATTCTCTTCACCTAATGGTTTCCCAAATGTAATTCATTTCTGGGATGCCAATAATGGATTTTGTCAAGGCGATCCAAATGGTGGATATTTCGAACTATATACTACAAATGATGGAGGTGATAACTGGACACGCGTACCGGAAGCTAATATTCCTCCAAACCAATCGGGAGAATATGGAACAGTAGGATATTATGCTGTTTATGGCGATATTATTTGGTATGCAACAAACAAAGGAAGAATTTACAAATCAATTGACAAAGGACTCAACTGGGTAGTATTTGATACTCCAATAACAGATGCAAGCTTTGAATTATCGTTTAAAAACGAAAATATTGGAATTATACAATCCCGTGGAGAAAGCGCTAAAACATCTTATATAACAAACGATGGAGGCGAAACATGGACAGATTTAAATCCTACAGGTAATTTTTACGAAGCAAGTTTTGCATTTGTTCCGGGAGCTGATTTATTAATTTCTACTGGTTCAGATTATTCTACACCAATGATGGGCGTTTCGTATAGTACAGATAATGGCGCTACTTTTACCGAATATGCCGAACTTTATAAAAGTCATCAATTTACTGCTTTAGGAACTGCAGGCGAAAATGCCATTTGGGCAGGAAGTTTTAGTTCCGGTCCTTACGATGGTGGAATGTGGCACTATGGAAACATAGCTTCAACAGCTGACTTCTCTGTTAATGAATCTAGATTTTGTGTTAACGACGAATCTGTTATAATTTCAGATGAATCAACCGGATTTCCTGACTCTTGGAACTGGAACTTTGGCGAAGGGGCTTCTCCAGCAACAGCAACAGGACAAGGACCTCATACAATAATGTATACAACATCTGGAGAAAAAGATATTTCCTTAACAATAACAAAAGGAACAGATGATAATGAGATTATTCATAAGAATATTGTAGCTATTAATGGCTCAGTTCCTAATGATGCCGAAACAATTGCCGGAGAAACAAATGTTTATTTAACTCAATCATATACATATTCTGTTGCTCCTCAAGAAAACGTTTCTTTTATATGGGATATTCCACCTGTATGGTCAGGAAATAATTCAGAAACTGATACAATAAGTATTACTTTTGGGGGCTCATCATACACAGGAACTATCTCTGTTACTCCTCAAAATGCTTGTGGAGATGGTGCTTCAAGCTCACTTGAAATTACTGCATCTAGGTCCACTGGATTTAATAAAATTGAAAATGATAACTCGTTTTCAGTATATCCAAATCCTGCTAAAGAATTTATTAATATTTCAGATATCGGAAATTCAGAAATTTATATTTATAATTCTCAAGGAACTTTAATTAAATACTTTAACTTAATTGAACAATCTCCTATTAACATTTCTGACCTTAAAAACGGAATATATATTTTAAAAGCAAGTAACAATAAAGAAGAATACACTAAAACATTCAGTGTTATAAAATAAGATTTATTATATGAATTAAAAACCCGGCATAGAATATTCTATGCCGGGTTTTTATATTTTTGATCACAAATTAAAATACTGAATTCCTAAATAATAAACACGTTTAATATTTACTCTTTTGAATAAATATTTATTCCATATGGATTTTGAATGTGTTCTTTAAGTAATTTAATTTCTATATCCTGCGATTCTAATTCTGCCTTAATAATATCGCCTGTAGAAATCATACCTACTAAATTATTTTCTGTATCAAATATTGGAATATGTCTAATTCTTTTGTTGGTCATAACATTTCGCAAATACTCAGAATTATCATCTTCTTTTCCAATAATTAAATTATCAATAGTAGTCATTAAATCTATCACAGTTATTTCTCTTAACAACAATTCTTTATTATTATAACATTTATATAAGATGTCTTTTTCAGTAATAATTCCTGTTACTTTATTCTTATCGTTAAAAACAATTAATGAACCTATTTTCTTATTATCTAACTTAGTAACTGCATCGAAAGCCGACAAATTTTCATTAATTGAAAATATCTTGGCATTACCTTTTTTAATTTTTGTTTCTAATATTTCTTTTGCTATCATAACATAAATATTTAATTATATATACTAACTAAAAAATATGATTCTGCTATTTTTCTTGTAAGAAATTATCAATACCAATAGCAGCTTTATGTCCATTAGCAATTCCATGAATTACATCAGGTCCTTGAATTATATCACCACCAACAAAGAACCATTTAGCTCCGGATTGGAAATTACTATCTACTTTAATTTTTCCTCTTGGTCCAAATTCTAATTCCGATTTTATTTCTTCCGATATATAATCTAAATCCATTCCCTGTCCTATTGATTCAACTACCATATCTCCTTCGAAAAATTTCTTATCATTTTCGTCGAATTTCGGATTAAATCTTCCTTCTTCGTCGAAAACAGATAAACATTTAACAACATGTAAACCCTTTATTTTTCCGTCTTTTATTTCTATTTCTTTTGGACCCCATCCCGGATCAATAGTAACATTTTCTTCTCTTCCTTCAACAATTTCTTCTCTATCGGCAGGCATAATATCTTCCGATTCTAAAGAAGTAGTTATAATACTTACTTTTCCATATTTCTGATTTTGTAATCGAGCAAGCGAACGAGTAATATCTAATGCAACATTACCACCACCAATAACAATTATCTTCTCGGCTACATGAATTTCTTTACCATCGGTAATTTTATTCAATAATTCAATAGCTTGATATACATTCTCATGTTCTGTACCCGGAATTCGAGTACTTCTTCCAAGATGCAATCCTGTTGCTGTGAATACTGCATCAAAATCGTCTCTTAATTTATCGAAACTAATATCCTTTCCTACTTTAGTGTTATACTGTATCTCAACACCAAGAGAAAAAATGTAATTTATATCTTTATCGAGTTGGTCGTAAGGCAGACGATACTCAGGAATACCATATCTCATCATACCACCTGATTGAGCAAATTGTTCAAATATTTTAACTGAATAGCCCATTAAAGCTAAATAGTGAGCAGCAGAAAGTCCGGCAGGTCCTGAACCAATAATTGCTATCTTCTTATTATTATTCTCAATACCATCGGTTTGTAGAACTCTTTTGTAATCTTCCGATTCTACTTGATCGGCAATATATCGTTTTAGCCAACGAATTGATAATGGCTCTCCTCTATGTCCAACCGAGCAGACTGTTTCGCATTTATGAGTACAAATTCTACCACAAATTTCAGGTAGAGGATTTGTATCATATAATATTTTAAATCCTTCTTCAATATTATCTTCTCTAACAGCTTTAATATATTCAGGAATACCCATATGAGCAGGACAAGTGGCAACACATATACCACATTCTACACAACGATCTGCTTCTTTTTGAGCTTGTTCTTTTGAATATCCTTGTATAATTTCTATAAATGATTTATCGCGTTCTTCAGGCTCAAGCTCTTCCATTACTTCTCTCTTAAGACCAAAGAATTCGTAATTTCCTTCAGGTTTCTTCCATCCCTTTTCTTCTTTATCCCATTTCTTTTTATCTATTCCGGGAATAAATCTAAACTCGTCAGCATCTTCACTAATCCATTTATATTCGTTAGATAATGTAAGAGAACCTGTTGTACAAACATCCACACATAATGCACACCAGCAACATCTTCCGTAATCAATTCTTGGTCTTAATCCGCTATCACCATCTTTTGTCTCTATTCCATCAACAGGAACCAAATCAATAGCAGCATTGGGACAAATATCTTCACAAGTTCCACAACCAATACATTCATCAATATCATTTTTATGAAATCCTCGATATCTTTCAGCTCCGGGTCTTTCATTTAATGGATCTTTAACAGTAACCGGCTCTTTAGTAACATTTTTCCATGCTGTGAATGGTGTCAATATATCTTTTAAACTCATAATTTTATTTATTGTTTACTATTGTCTATTTACTATTTTGATGTACAAATATTTTTGTTCTTTTTATTAACTCTTCTTTTGTCATTACTTTTCAATATAAAATAGTCAATAATAAATTATCAATTAAACTATCTTTCAATTTCTGGCGGACAAGTTTGCAATGAAACCATTATAGAATGGACATCTGCAATATTTGCATTAATCAGCATTTTTTCTAAAAGAGAAACGGCGTGAGTATAACTTGGTCCTCTCAAATTTACTCTTCTTGGATATTTCGATCCGTCAGATACCATATACATACCAAACTCTCCTCTCGATGATTCAGAACGTTGATAAGTTTCACCTTTTGGAATTTCCCAATGCAATACATTAGGTGTTTCAGCTCTCAAATCTCCTTTTTTCGGCATCTTCGCTAATATCTGTCTAATCAAATCAACAGTCATTATTAAATCGTGCTTTCTAACCTGACTTCTTGTATAAATATCAGAATCGGTAGCTGTATATGGGTCAAAATCTAATTCGCTATATTTTAAATAAGGATAATCTTTTCTAACATCTCTTTTAAAACCTGCAGCTCTAGCATTCGGACCAACAATTCCATATTGATTTACCCAAGAAGGATCGATAATACCAACTCCTACAGTTCGCTTTTTAAATATTGAATTCGTAAAAATAAGGTCTTCAATTTTTACAATAAATTCATCAATCTCTTTCAGGTTTTCTTCCATTCGTTCTTTAAAACCATCAGGTAAGTATCCTCTAACTCCACCGGGAATTATAAACATATGGTAAACACGACCTCCTGTAAGTTCTTCGAATCTATCAAGAATTAAATCGCGTAAGTACATACCCCATTGTCCGCCAAGACCAAGCGAGAGTGTAGATGCTTGTCCGGGAACTGTACGTAAAAGCATCTGTAATCTTGCCATCTCAAGCACTAAAGTCCTTAACCACAAGGCAATTTCAGGCACTTTAACACCGGCTAAGTCTTCAATACATGATGCCAAGACATATTCATTTGAATCTGCTTCCGGAACACACATTCTAATACAAATAGGAAAACATTTAATATATATTCTCCTTTCCATTAATTTCTCAAATCCTCTATGCAAATATCCTACGTGGGTTTTTGCATCAACAACTTCGTCGCCACTAAGAGTTAATTCCAAAGACATATTACCAGTTACTCCCGGATGATTAGGTCCTTGCCAAATTTTTGTAAATTTCTGCGACGATAAATCAATAATGGCTTTGCCATTTTTATCCATTTCCGGATATTTTGATCTATCAGCTTGCCAATTAATTAGCTTATTATTTTTCTTCATCGGGATATAACTTTTTTTTCATATGTTCAGCAGGATCATTAGAATCTCTTCCTTCTCTTGGAAAAAATGTTTCTTCAGCATATTTTAGAGTATCAAAATCTCTTCTATATGGAGGAATATCATCCCATCCTTCGAGAATAAATGGCTCATCCACTCGTGGACTACCTGGAAAATCGATTCCAAACATTTCTTTTAATTCTCTTTGATAAGTAGCAACATGCTTCCAAAGATGATGTGCAGAATCCATAGTTGCATTATCTCTATCGAGAAAAACTCTAATACTAATATCAATCTTCTTATCAGGATTATTTAAAATATATGTTAATTGAAATTTTCCATCTTCGATCCAATCTACAGCCGTTAACAATACAAGATGTGAAAAACCTTCAATATTCTTCAGATGAGTAATTACCGAAATTGCTTGCTCTTTCTTACAAGTAAGAAAATTCAAGTTATCTCTTTGTTTTACAACATCCGATATTTCAAATATTGTTTCTAATTTATTTATTATTTTTTGCATGATATTGGTGCTATATATCTGTTTATCTGTTTATTTACTTATCTGTTCTGTTTAT
>CAZDCZ010000030.1:0-33555 GCA_964504155.1 uncultured Bacteroidales bacterium
ACAGCAAATATAAAATTTTAATAAATTTATTTCCACAACTTTTTAAAGTGATCCTAAAAAATAAATAATTTTTCAAGTAATAAACCTGTAATTTTTATAGCTTTGTCTCATAAATTAAAACCATATTAATTATGTCTGTCCATACGAATATAAAAAAGATAACAACTCATGTTTTATCTGAGATGAAATTAAGAAATGAAAAAATTGCCATGCTTACAGCGTACGATTATTCTATGGCGAGCATTTTAGAAAAAGCTAATATTGACATTATTCTTGTTGGCGATTCTGCATCGAATGTTATGGCTGGAAATACAACTACCCTGCCTATTACTTTATCAGAAATGATTTATCATGCAAAATCAGTTGTTAAAGCAGTAAAAAGGGCGCTAGTAGTTATAGATTTACCATTTGGTTCGTATCAAGGCGATTCTAAAGAAGCATTAACTAGTGCTATTAAAGTAATGAAAGAAACTGGTGGACATGCAATAAAAATGGAAGGTGGTAACGAAATAATTAATTCTGTACGAAGAATTATATCAGCAGGCATTCCAGTTATGGGGCACTTAGGACTTACTCCTCAATCTATTCATAAATTCGGAACATACGTTGTTAGAGCCAAAGATGACGATGAAGCAAAGAAACTTATAGAAGATGCCCATAAACTTGAAGAAGCCGGATGTTTTGCTATTGTGCTAGAGAAAATTCCTGCCAAACTAGCTAAACAAGTAGCTGCAGAACTTACTATTCCTATTATTGGAATTGGTGCAGGACACGATGTCGATGGACAAGTGCTTGTTCTTCACGATATGTTAGGAATAACTCAAGAATTTTCTCCACGCTTCTTAAGACGTTATCATAATTTATTCGAAGAAATAAAAGGTTCTGTAATTTCTTATATCAATGATGTTAAAAGTGTTAATTTCCCTAACGAAAAAGAACAATACTAAATTTTAATACTTGTAAAAAAACATCATGAATATAATTTATGAGGACAATCATATTATTGCAGTAAATAAAACCAATTCAGATCTTGTTCAAGGCGATAAAACAGGAGATATATCACTCGACAAAAAACTTAAAATTTTTCTAAAAGAAAAATACAATAAACCCGGCAATGTTTTCCTGGGGGTAATACATCGTTTAGATAGACCTGTTAGTGGAGTTGTTATTTTTGCAAAAACAGGCAAAGCCCTAACACGGTTAAATAAATTATTTAAAGACAAAGAAATATCTAAAACTTATTGGGCAATTACTAAAAACAAACCAACAAAAGAACAAGACACTCTTAATCATTATATAGTTCGTAACACAAAAAAAAACAAATCATTTGCCCATAATAAAGAAGTTCCTAACTCTAAAAATGCTAGCTTAAGTTATAAAGTAATAGCATCATCAGAGAAATATTATTTATTAGAAATAGACCTTCATACTGGGCGACATCATCAAATACGTTGCCAGCTCGAGAAAATAGGATGTTCAATAAAAGGAGATTTGAAATATGGTTTTCCCCGATCAAATTCTGATGGAGGAATTAGTTTACATGCCAGGAAAATAAATTTTATCCATCCCATAAAAAAAACTCCTGTATTAATAATTGCAAATCCCCCAAAAGATAAACTATGGGATTTATTTACACAAATTGTTCAATAAATTACAGACACACATTTCTTCTCATTATTTACTCTCACTTTTTATGACAATAAAATTTGACAATATGTCGATTTGTCACTTTAAAAGTGCTAATAGAAAAACAAGTTATGACATATTTGCACTTTATTATACTGGCACAATCATTGAATAAGTACTTTCGAAATTAACTAATTGAAAATATTTAATCATTAAAATAAATTAAAATAATGGGTAAAATTATAGGAATAGACTTAGGTACAACAAACTCGTGTGTATCAGTAATGGAAGGAAACGAACCTGTAGTTATTCCAAATAGCGAAGGTAAAAGAACTACACCATCTATCGTAGCATTTATTGAAAACGGAGAAAGAAAAGTTGGAGATCCTGCAAAACGTCAGGCAATTACAAATCCAACAAAAACTATTTCATCTATTAAGCGATTTATGGGTGAAACATACAACAAAGTTGAAAAAGAAATTGCCAGAACATCTTTTAAAGTAGAAAAAGGCGACAATAATACTCCTAGAGTAAAGATTGGCGACAGACAATATTCTCCACAAGAAATTTCTGCTATGGTACTTCAAAAAATGAAAAAAACAGCAGAAGATTATCTTGGTCAAGAAGTATCAGAAGCTGTAATTACAGTACCTGCATATTTTAGCGATTCGCAACGACAAGCTACAAAAGAAGCCGGAGAAATTGCCGGACTAGATGTAAAACGAATAATTAACGAACCTACAGCTGCAGCATTAGCTTATGGTCTCGATAAAAAAAATAAAGATATTAATGTTGCAGTATTCGACTTAGGTGGTGGAACATTTGATATTTCTATTTTAGAACTTGGCGATGGTGTATTCGAGGTAAAATCGACTAATGGAAACACCCATTTAGGTGGCGACGATTTCGATGACATTATTATAAACTGGTTGGCAGAAGAATTCTTAAAAGATGAGAACATTGATCTTAGAAAAGATCCAATGGCATTACAAAGATTAAAAGAAGCTGCAGAAAAAGCAAAAATTGAACTTTCAAGTTCAACAAGTACAGAAATTAATCTGCCATATATAATGCCTGTTGATGGAATACCTAAACACTTAGTTAAAACATTATCGCGTTCTAAATTCGAACAATTATCCGATTCATTAATTCAGGCAACTATTGAGCCATGTAAAAAAGCTTTAAAAGATGCAGGAATGAGCAAATCAGATATTGATGACGTTATTCTTGTTGGTGGTTCAACTCGTATTCCTGCTATTCAGGAAATAGTTGAAAAATATTTCGGAAAAAAACCTTCAAAAGGTGTTAATGCCGACGAAGTAGTAGCTATAGGAGCCGGTATTCAAGGTGGAGTATTAGCCGGAGATGTAACTGATGTATTATTACTTGACGTAACCCCTCTTTCTTTAGGTATTGAAACAATGGGAAGTGTATTTACTAAACTTATTGAAGCAAATACTACTATTCCAACAAAAAAATCGGAAACATTTACAACTGCTGCAAATAATCAACCATCGGTAGAAATTCATGTATTACAAGGCGAAAGAACAATGGCAAAAGACAATAAATCTATTGGTCGTTTCCACCTTGATGGATTACCACCCGCTCCTCGGGGAGTACCTCAAATTGAAGTAATCTTCGATATTGATGCTAATGGGATTATTCATGTAACAGCTAAAGACAAAGCCACCAATAAAGAGCAAAGTATCCGTATAGAATCATCATCGGGATTATCTGAAGATGAAATTAAAAAAATGAAAGAAGAAGCTCAAGCAAACGAAGAAGAAGATAAAAAAATTAAAGAAAGAATTGACAAAATTAATGGTGCTGACAGCCTTATCTTTCAAACAGAAAAACAATTAAAAGAATTTGGCGACAAATTATCTGACGATAAAAAAGCTCCAATAGAAAAAGCTTTAGCTGATCTTAAAGAAGCTCATAAAAAAGAAGATTTAGAAGAAATAGATAAAAAAACTGAGGAATTAAATAAAGCTTGGCAAGTTGCATCTGAAGAAATGTACAAAGCAGGACAACAAGCAAACCCTCAACAAGAACAAAAACAAGAACAGGAACAAACATCTGAAAATAAAAAAGACGATGATGAAGTAACTGATGTTGATTTTGAAGAAGTTAAATAGTTATTATTAAAACTAATTTATTTGAGACTGCATACTTTTGCAGTCTCTTTTTTTTTTGCTTTTTCAGAAAAATAATATCAATTATTCTTATTACATTTGCACATAAATTATTAATCATAAATTATTCTTTATGAAAAGTAAATATTTAATAATAATATTATTACTGTTTATTTCGATAAATTCTTTTGCTCAACATCCGGAAGTTAAAGGAGATACAATTTTTAACACTATAGATAAAAATGGACTAAAACAAGGTTTTTGGAAAAAGCATTATTCAAATGGTACAATTAAATATTATGGTTTTTTTAAAGATAATAAGCCTATCGGAAAATTCAATCGTTACGATATATATGGAAATATTGAAGCAGAATTATATTATCCGGCAGATACAAACAAAACTTATATAAGCTATTTCCATAAAAATGGCAACATTAAAACAAAAGGTATATTTACAAATCAAAAGAAAGATAGTATTTGGAATTTTTATACAAACGATGGCCATCTTATAAATAAGGTAAATTACAAAAATGATGAAAAAAATGGAATAGAAACAAAATTCTACAAAAATGGGAAAATATTAGAAAAAACAATTTGGAATAATGGAGAAAAAAATGGACCACTACTTACTTATTACAAAAACGGAAATAACAGAAGTAAAATATTTTTTCGTAACGGCATTTATGATGGAGACTATATAATATTTTTCGAACAAGGAAAAATAAAAATTAAGGGTACTTTCGAAAACAATATGAAACACGGAATGTGGACCTATTATAATCTCGATGGAACAATTAAACAAGAAATAGAATATATTAATGGCAAAGCAACAAACCAAAAAGAATTAGATAGTTTAGAAAATATTGAACTCATCAGACTTGAGAAAAACAAAGGAAAAATTCAAGACCCCAGAGATGCAATGTATAATCAAATTCCTCCAAAATAACAATTAACTATTTTTAAAATCTATATGCCTAAAAAAAGAGTATTAGTTGCAATGAGTGGAGGCGTTGACAGTTCTGTTGCAGCCATATTATTAAAAGAACAAGGTTACGACTTAGTTGGTGTTACATTTAGATCTTGGGATTATATCTCGGAAGGATGTTTTGAGAAAGAAACAGGTTGTTGCAGCATCGATTCTATAATGGAAGCTAAAAACTTTGCCAAAAAATTAGGCTTTCCTCATCACATTCTTGATATTCGAGAAACTTTTAAAAACAATATAATCGACAATTTTATTAGCGAATATCTTTCGGGACGTACACCCAATCCTTGTGTTGTTTGTAATTCGTATATTAAATGGGGAAAAATAATTGAGAAGGCCGACGAGCTTAACTGCAATTATATAGCAACAGGCCATTACTCTCAAATAAAAAAAGAAAACAATAGATATGTTTTATATAAGGGAAAAGACGAAGCAAAAGATCAATCTTACTTTCTTTGGAATTTAACCCAAGAAAACTTAAAAAGAACCTTATTCCCCCTTGGAGGTTTTGTTAAAAGCGAAATTAAAGAAATTGCAAACAAAGAAGGATTTAAGAAACTTGCAAGCAAAAGAGAAAGTCAAGAAATTTGTTTTATCCCCGATAATGATTACAGAAAATTTCTCAAAGATAATGTCCCCGGATTAGAAGAGAAAGTATCCGGAGGAAACTTCATTTCTACCAAGGGTAAAATTTTAGGGCAACATAAAGGATATCCGTTTTACACAATAGGGCAACGAAAAGGACTAGAGATAGCACTTGGACAACCTATGTATGTTGTTGATATTCGACCCGATAAAAATGAAATAGTACTTGGAACAAGAAACGATTTAGAAGAAAAACAAATGGTATTATCAAATTATAATCTAATAAAATATCCAAGTATTGAAAATGCAATAACTGTAAAAACAAAAATCAGATATAATACCGAAGCTGTAAAAAGCACACTTAAAATACAAGACAACAAAATAATTATAACATTCCATGAAAACGTATGGGCTGTAACTCCAGGGCAATCAGCAGTTTTCTACGATGCTAATGGGGCTGTTATTGGTGGAGGAATTATAACAAAATAAAGCATTATTTCTTGTTAATATTTTATATATTAGTACAAATAATTGTGTCGATAATACACCATTAAATTTTTACTAATGAAATATAATCAATTCTTCAGTCTTTGTATAATATTATTGTTTCTGTCGATAAAATTATCTGCTCAAACAGCCCCCTACAGATATTGGATACAATTTACCGACAAAAACAACAACTCTTTTTCAATTGAACATCCTGAAGAATACTTGTCAGATAAAGCAATAACAAGAAGAATAAAACAAAATATTGATATTGCAAAAAATGATTTACCAATAACATCAACATATACAGATAGCCTGACAGCTTTAGGACTAAATATTATTAATTGCTCGAAATGGTTTAATGCTGTAACAGTTTTTTCAACCAATAAAGAACTAATAGATACAATATCTAATATTTCTTTTATAAAGAATGTTAACAAAGTTTCAACTTTGAAAACAAGAAAATCGAAGAAATTTGATTTTCCAATTTCAAAAAAAAACAAACAATATTCTCAAACTCCATTAGGAACAAATTTTTATAATTATGGTCTATCGCAAAGGCAAATATGCATGCTAAATGGTAATATTCTGCACAACAACGGTTTTGCCGGCAAAAATAAAACAATTGCAATAATAGATGCAGGATTCTATTATGCCGACACATTAGCTGCTTTCGATAGTTTATGGTTAAATAATCAGATTATTGGCACAAAAGATTTTGTTCAGCATAATAATAATGTATTTCGCGAACACAATCATGGAATGAAAGTATTATCTGTTTTGGCAGGAAATATCCCGGGTTATTTAATAGGTTCGGCGCCAAAAGCCAATTACTGGTTATTACGTTCAGAAGATGTTAATTCAGAATATACTATTGAAGAAGATAACTGGATTTCTGCTGCCGAATTTGCCGATAGTGTTGGTGTAGATATTATAAATACTTCTTTGGGCTATTCAGAATTCGACGATTCTACACAGAATTATACTTATGCCGATATGGATGGAAATTCGACCAGAATTAGTATTGGAGCAAACATAGCAGCATCTAAAGGAATTTTAGTTATTGTTAGTGCCGGAAATTCAGGAGACGACACTTGGGAACATATCACAGCACCGGCCGATGCCGATAGTGTAATTGCTGTAGGAGCCGTTGACAGTTATTTGAATTATGCGCCTTTTAGTTCTCGTGGTCCCTCATTCGATGGCAGAGTAAAACCAAATATTGCAGCAATGGGAAGTGGAACATATCATCAATCTACTAATGGAGACATAATTGCCGGCAACGGAACATCTTTTTCGGCTCCAATAATATCGGGTTTAGCAGCTTGCTTATGGCAAAAATCCCCCAACCTTACTAATATGGAAATAAAATCGAAAATCGAAGAATCGGCAAGTCAATTCTTATCACCCGATATTTATCTCGGTTATGGCATCCCTAATTTTGCTATTGCATCTGATTTAACTAATATAGTTATTCCAGATAAAGCAAATTATATAAAATGTTATCCTAACCCATTCTCTGACAATTTAAACATTGAAATTAATAATATTCAAAAAGTAGAAATTTTCAATATGCAAGGGCAAAAAATTTACTCTCTGATTTCTAAAAATATATTAAACAAAATATCGCTAAAAAATCTTCAGCAAATAAACACAGGAATATACATATTAAAGATAACTACTAAGAGCCAAATTATAACACAAACTATTATTAAAGAATAAATATTTTTTACTTCACATTTTTATGAAAAACCAGATTTCTCTATTAGAATTAAATAAAAATATTCAGGAAAACTTAAAATTAAATTTTCCTGAAAAAATATGGCTTATAGCAGAAATTAGTGAAATTAAAACAAATAGATCGGGACATTGTTATCTCGAACTTATTGAAAAAGATATTCTAAGCGATAATATTATTGCACGTGCCAGAGGAACAATTTGGGCATACACATTTCGAATGTTAAAACCATATTTCGAAAATATTACAGGTCAGATATTATCGCCAGGAATAAAAATCTTAATTAATGTTTCGGTTGTATTTCATGAGCTTTATGGTTATAGTTTAAACATTACAGATATTGACCCAAATTACACACTTGGAGATATTGCACGAAAAAAACAAGAAATTCTTAATCGTTTAGAAGAAGAAGGTGTTATAAATATGAATAAGGAACTAGATTTTCCTTTTGTTCCTCAGAAAATTGCAATTATATCGTCGAAAACAGCAGCCGGATACCAAGATTTTGTTTCTCAATTAGATAACAATCATAGACAATATAAATATTATTACAAATTATTCCCTGCAATTATGCAAGGCAACGATGCGGAATCTTCTATTATTAACGCCTTAGATAGAATTTATTCTTACGATAAGGTGTTCGATATTGTTGTAATTATTCGAGGTGGAGGCTCGCAAGCAGATTTGAATTGTTTTGATAATTATTTGTTATCGCTAAATATTACTCAATTCCCTTTACCAATATTAACAGGAATAGGTCATGAAAAAGATGAATCGGTTGTTGATATTGTTGCTCACACAAAATTAAAAACACCAACAGCTGTAGCAGAATATATTATTTCGGCTACAGAAGAATTCGATTCAAATATAGAATATTTACGTAATGAGATAATTAAATTATCTACTTCTTATACTAATATTAAACAACAAAACATATTACAATATGCCAACATTATTAACCCACTAGTAAAAAAACATACATCCGGCAAAAAACATTATTTAGTAAATATATCGAAACAAATACAATACTCAACAAATACAATTATACAAAAGAAATACTCCTTAATTAGTGAGCAAAAAATTCAAACAAATAATTATTATACAAAATATATCACTAATAAAATTAAAAACCTGTTACTTCTAAAAATGAATATCCGACAAAACATTCGAATGAAACTTGTCGAGAGTAATAATAAGCTCTTATACTATACAAAATCAAAAATATATCTTGACCCAAGTAATGTTCTTAAAAGAGGATATTCAATTACAACAATAAATGGGAAACTTGTTAAAAGTAATAAACAATTAAAACCCAACGATATAATAAACACAAAATTAAAGCTTGGAGAAGTTAAAAGCCGTATAATAAAATAAAATTCTAACAAAATAAAAAACATATAATATTTTCTGTTTGTTATTTGATTTTTGTATATTCAACAAATTAATCTATACTATTTATTTAATGCAAAACATAAAATTATATATATTATTTATTGTTTTAATAATAACTTCAATCTTACCGCTTAAATCGCAAAACAACTATTCTAATATTGATAGCATTAAAAATGATATTAAAAATTCTAACAATAAAGAACAAATAGATTTATACAATAAACTATCTAAAGAGTACTGGTATATTTCTACAGATACAAGTTTAATTTATGCTAACAAAGCTTTAGATATTGCAAAAAAAAACAAAGATAAACTAGGCCAATCAGATGCATACAACAGAATTGCTAATTCATATTATTTCGCCAAGAATTATTCTAAAGCATTAATATTTTATCAAAACTCATTAACAATTCGAAAAGAATTTAAAGATTATAAAAGAATTGCCGGGATATATAATAATATTGCCTTTTTATACGAAGCACAGAATGATATTGAAACATCACGTGATTTTTTTGTAAAAGCCTTAAATTCCAGTATAAATTCGGGAGTTAAAACAGACATTATAGAATTTACTCAAATACTCGGATCATCGTATATAAAATCAAACGAATATAAAAAAGCAATAGAGAATTACCTTTCTGCCCTTAATTTAGCAAAAGAAATAAACAATAAAGAACTGATAGCATTTTTAGACAACTCGTTAGGTTCTACATACCAAAGCATTTCAAGCTACGATATTGCTATAGAATATTTTTTCGACGCCTTAAATATTTATCAAAAATTAGAAAACAAAAACGGGATATCTCTAGTTTATAATAGTATAGGTATTATATATCAAAATCTGGGAGAACAAGAAAAGGCTTTAGATTTTTTTAATAAATCATTAATTATCGATATAGAATTAAACAATAAGTTTGGCGAGGCTACTGCTTTAAATAATATTGGGACAGTTTATGATGAACTTAATAAAAAAACAAAAGCATTAGAATATTATCAAAAAGCACTAATTTTAAATACTAAACTTAAAGATGATGATGGCATTTCTACAGCGCATAACAATATTGGTTTAGTAAATTATTCTTTAGGAAACTACGATTTAGCACTGCGAAGCTATTATAAAGCAATAGAATTAAATAAAAAGATAAATAACAAATACAGCATTGCTAATACATATAATAATTTATCAGATTTATTAATTTCTCGGAAAAAGTATTCCGAAGCCGAGAAATACTTGAATGATGCACAGAATATTGCTAAAGAAATATCGGCTCAAGAAATTCTTCAAGAAAATTACCTTTTTTTGTCTAAGCTTTACGAAAAACAAAACATGCATAAAGACGCATTAAAATATTATAAATTATATAATAATATTACGCATAATATATATGCAGATAAAGGGAAAAGAAGAATAACAGAAATGCAGATAAAATATGAAACTGAAAATATTGAAAAAGAAAACGAACTATTAAAAAAAGACAGTAAAATAAATTTGTTGGAATTAAAAAAACAAAAAAATTTAAAACAAATTTGGATTTTTTTTTCAATACTAATAATCTTTTTAACAGTCTTAATATATAGCCGATTTCGCTTAAAAAGAAAGGTAAACAGTATATTACAAAGTAAAAATCAAGAATTAGAAATATATAACTCTAAATTATTAGAGTCTGAAACAAATTTAAAAGAACTAAACACAACAAAAGATAAATTTTTCTCGATAATAGCACACGATTTAAAAAATCCTTTTCAAGCATTATTGGGAATATCTGAATTATTTTATATTAATGCCGGCAAATTAAGCGAAGAAGAAAGTATTGAATATAGTAAAAGCATATTTGACTCATCGCAAAAATTATTTAATTTGTTGGAAAATCTTCTTCAATGGTCGCAATCGCAATTAGGAAGTATTAATTATTCTCCTAAAAATATACATATAAATGAAATAGTTTATAATGCTATTTCTCTACTTGAAATATCGGCTAAAGAAAAAAATATTTCGATTAATAACAAAATTACCATTGATTGCACAGCATTTGCCGACAAAAATATTGTTTCTTTAATTGTAAGAAATCTTTTAAGTAATGCTATTAAATTCTCATATCGCAACAGCGAAATAAACATTTATTCTATAGTAAACGAAAACAATATTGTAATTGCAATTAGAGATTACGGTAAGGGAATATTACAAGAAAACTTAAACAAACTTTTTAATGTTGAATTAAGTTACTCGACAAAAGGCACCGACAACGAACAAGGAACAGGTCTTGGCTTAATATTATGTAAAGAATTGGTAGAGAATAGCGGAGGAAAAATTTGGGTAGAAAATAACAACGAGAAAGGTTCTACATTTAAATTTTCTTTACCAATTAGTTAATTCCTAATAAAATTATTTCTATATTCGATTTATATTACTCAATTTAATTTTCACAAGTCGAGAATCTGCTTTATAACTTTAATAAATGAAACAATTTACTAATAATATTGTATTTTTTATTTTCATTATTTGTTCTCTTTCATCTTATTCTGCAATAAACCCAACAATAAAAACCGATAGCTTACTTCAATTAATAAAGACTTCTCAGGAAACAAAAAAAGCAGAATTATTTAACAAACTCTCAGAAATTAATCTTAAAGTCAACCCTAAGAATAGTCTTGTTTATGGAGGAAAAGCATTAGAAATATCTAGAAATACAAAACAAAATAAGCAAGAAGCAATAGCACTATTTAACCTTGGAGAATCATATTATAAACTAAACAGATTTCAACCTGCAATAGAATATTATAATAAATCGTTAAAGCAATCGAAAAAATACAAGATAGAACTAAATAAACCATACATAAATACTAAAATCGGAAACTCATATGAACATATTAGCGAATTCAACAAAGCTTTTTCATATTACAATATTGCCCTAGCCAAGTATAATAATATTAATGATAAAAAAAATATAGTTCTTTTAAATAACTATATAGGAGTAATATACAAGTATCAAAACAATTATTCTAAATCCTTAGAACATCACCAAAAAGCTTTAGATATTTGCACAAAATACAATCTAACAAAAGAAACAGCTAATACATATAATTTTATTGGGAGTCTTTACTGGAATAATAGCAAATTCAATAATTCAATTATTTTTTACAATAAAGCTCTCGATTTAAAAAAGAAACTAAAAGATAAATCAGGCGAAGCTGATATCCTTACCAATCTAGGAATAGTATATAAAGACCTTGGTCAATATGAAAGGTCAATAAGATATCATGAAAAATCTTTAGAAATAAAAAAACACATAGGAAATAAACATAAAATAGCCCAAGCTTTAAACAATATTGGTAATGTATATCTTACAACAAATAATTTAGATAATGCTCTAAGCTATTATAACCAATCGTTAAATATTAGACAAAACTTAAACAATCTTACAGAAATTGCTCAATCTCAAAACAATATTGCACTTGTATATAAAAAACTTGGCAATTTTAACGAAGCACTAAATTTCTTCGCAAAATCGTTACAGAACAGGCAAAGAACAGGTAACAAAGTGCAAATTGCCAACTCGTTAACCAATATAGGAAGTGCATATTGGAAATTCAACAAACTTGATTTAGCACTAAAATATTATTTAGATGCATTAAAAATACGACAGGAAATTGGAGATAAAAAAACAACTGCTTCATCGCTTAATAATATCGGAATTATATATGAGAACATTGGAAATTATAGTAAAGCTCTCGATTTTTACAAAAAAGCATTAACAATAAAAACTTCAACAGGCGATAATGTCGACATAGCCTATTCTTACCAAATTATTGGAAATATATATATTAAACTCAACGAACTAGAAAAAGCAAACACATTCTATCAAAAATCATTAGAATTGCGACAAAATATTGGGGACAAAACAAAAATTGCAAATTCGTATAAAAGCCTTGGTAATATTAATGCAAAATTAAATAATACAAAATTATGCATAGATTACTATAATAAATCGTTATCGATATATAAAGAGACAAACGATATTAACGGAGAATGCATTGTTTATAACGAAATAGGAAACTTCTATAATTTTAACAATAAAAATAAAGCCCTAGAATACTTTAAGAAAGCATTATCATTAGCAAAATCAACAAGTAATAAATTTATTGAAGCAATTTGCGAAAGAAAAATTGGAGAAATACAACTACTTAATAAAAACATTAACGAAGGACTAAAAAATATTACTCATTCTTTAGAAATAGGAAACGAACTTAATAATCTTGAAATGATAAAAAATGCTTATTATGCATTTTTTAATTTCTATAATAATACAAACAACTCAGACAAGGCATTAATAAATTATATAAAATACACTCAGGTAAAAGATTCTATATTCTCGAAAATAAGTAGTCAGAAAGTTTTAGAAACTCAAATGAATTACGAATTAAAACTTCGACAAAAGCAAATTACAAACATTGAAAATGAAATAGATCACCTTACAGCCGAAAAAAAACTTAAAGATTTAGAAATACAAAAACAAAAGTCTTTACGGAATTTCCTAATTGTTATAACAATTTTAATTATTGTATTTGTTATTGTTACTTTTAAAGGATATATAAATAAGAAACGTACCAACAAATTACTCCAAGAAAAATATAACGAAATAGAAAAAACTAATTTATTACTCTCGAAAAGCGAATCGAAACTAAAAATATCGAATGCTACAAAAGACAAATTCTTTTCTATAATTGCTCACGATTTAAAAACCCCGTTTAATGCTTTATACAGCTTAACGGAGGTATTGTCTAAAAATTTTGACAATTACTCTAAAGAAGAATTAAAAGAATCCTTTGAACTTATTCAAAATTCTGCTGAGCAATTACTCGATTTACTCGATAATCTTCTAAAATGGTCTCGATCGCAAAGAGGACAAATTAAATTCAATCCTATCAAATTAAATTTAAACTCTGTAATTAACGAAAACATATCATTACTAAAAATTAATTCAAATAAAAAAAACATATCAATTACTATTGATTCGGATAAAAATATAGATGTTTTTGCCGATAAAGATATGCTTTCTACGCTTTTTCGTAATTTATTATCGAATGCCATTAAGTTTTCTTATTTAGATAGTACAATTAATATTAAGGTAAAAAATCTAAAAGAAACATTACAGATATCTGTTATTGATTCAGGCATTGGAATAAAAGAAGAAGATATTCCTAAATTATTCAGAATAGATGTTCACCATACTACAACCGGAACTTCTAATGAGCAAGGTACAGGACTAGGATTAATAATATGTAAAGAATTTACAGATATACATGGTGGCAAAATATGGGTAACTAGCTCATATGGCGAAGGAAGCGAATTTAATTTTACATTACCAAAAAAAATATAAAATGGCAAAAAAAGAAATAACATACGAAGAAGCAACAAACGAAATAGAAGAAATATTAGCAAAACTAGAAAACGACGAGCTAAATGTTGATGAATTAACATCGAACATACAGCGCGTATCTAAATTATTGAAACTTTGTAAAACAAAACTTCATTCAACCGAAAAACAAATAGAAAGTATATTAAAAGAAATAGATGAAGAATAACTATTTTTATATTTTCTAAAAAGTTAAAGTAAAAATTGTTCCTTTATCAGTATCAGAATTTGCAGTAATTGTTCCTCCATGCAAACGCATAATTTGCTTCGAAAGGCTTAAACCAATACCAGAACCTGTTGTTTTTGTGGTAAAAAAAGGAATAAATATTTTATCAATTACGTCTTTCAGAATACCCTGACCATTATCGATAATTTGTATCGCAGGTCGTCCGCGTTTATTAAAAAATCCTTTAATATGTATTATCTTATTCTCGGTGTTTTCAAGAGCATAAATCGCATTTTTAATAAGATTAATTAATACCTGTTCTATTAATTTCGAATCGGAATAAATCTCAATATCTTCCGGCGAAACGCTAGTAGAAAAATTAATATTATTATTTTTAATTTCTTCGTTCATAAGAGGTTTAATATCATTAAAGATATCGTTTATTTTAGAAATTTTAAAACTAGGTTTCGGTATTTTTGTAAGATTTCTATAAGTATCAACAAAATGTATCAAACCTGTGCTTCTTTTATGTATAGTATTTAATGCCAAATGAATATCATCCGTCATTTCTTTATCGAAATCGCCATTTTTTGTGTCCTTTATTAAATTACTTAAAGATGAACTTATCGATGCTATTGGAGTAATAGAGTTCATAATTTCGTGAGTTAATACACTTATTAATTTCTGCCAGGTTTGAGTTTCTTGATTTTCAAGAACATTCTGTATATTTTTTATTGTTACCAGAAATATATCATCATCATGTATTTTAATTTTAGTTCCCGATATTGCCAATTGTAAAATATCATCTTCTTCCTGAATTTTTATTAATTGATTCTTCGATGGATCAAAATTTAATAAAGCATCTGATAATTGATGACTAATAATCTCAAGCTCGTTTATATTTTTTATATTACCTATTTGAAAAAGCTTTCGAAAAGCCATATTTACCATATCAACCTTACCTGTTTTTTTATAGGTTATTATACTAACATCTATATTCTGCACAAGACTTCGCAGATAATAATATTGTTCTTCTTTCTCGGAACGTATTTTCTTAAAATCGTTAATTACAAGATTAAAAGCTTTGTTTAGTTCATCAAATGACGAGCCCATTCCTTCAACATGAAACGAACGAGTAAACTCGGAGAATCTTATAGATTCAAAAAAACTAGCAAGGTCTCTATTAGTCCTATCGTTATAATTAATTAGTAATATTACTTGTATTATTATTGCTAATGCAATGATAAAAGGTGTAATAAAATAATTGATTTTTATCGTATAAAAAAGCAAAAAAATAGTTGCTGTAATACACAATATTCTTATAATAGTATTTATCCGGAAGTTCTTATAAATCATATTTTTCCATTCTACGATACAACGAAGTCCTTGTTAATCCAAGCATTTTTGCAGCTTTTGTAATATTTCCCATATTCTGTTTTAACACTTTAACGATTACTGTTTTTTCAATATCGTCGAGATTATATGTTTCAAGCTCAAGTTCATTTTTATTCTTTGTTTTTAACGAAAGAATAAAATCATCAGCATCGAGTATCGACATATCGCTCATTATTACTGCTCTCTCTATAGCATGTTGCAATTCCCTAACATTCCCTGGCCATGGGTATTTATTTAGTTTCTCAATTGCCTTTTTATTAATAGAATTTATGTTTTTTTTATATTTTTTCGAATACATTTTTAAGAAATGACTAGCCAAAACAGATATATCTCCTGTTCTCTCTCTTAAAGGCGGAAGATGAATCTCAACTGTATTTATTCTATATAATAAATCTTGTCTAAATTCATCATTTTGTATCATAGTGTGAATATCGTTATTTGTAGCACAAATTAATCTAACATCGATGTTCTTATCAACATTTGAACCAACTCTAGTAACTTTCTTTTTTTCAATAACGCTTAATAACTTCGATTGAAGAGGTAATGACAAATTCCCTATTTCGTCGAGGAATAAAGTTCCTCCTGAGGCCACTTCAAATCTTCCGGGTTTATCTTTTTTAGCATCGGTAAACGCCCCCTTTACATGTCCGAACAATTCGCTTTCAAATAAATTTTCTGCTATCGAACCTAAATCTACATTAAGAAATATCTCATCTCGACGCAAAGAATCTCTATATAACGCCCTGGCAACAAGCTCCTTCCCTGTCCCATTTTCTCCTAAAATAAGAATATTAGCATCGGTTTTCGCAACTTTTTTAATTGTTTTAAAAACACTTTGCATTTCTACCGATTGCCCTATAAAATCGTGAAAAGGTTGATCTTGAATTTGACTTATTGCTCTTTGCTTAATTTTTAAGGTACCTGTTTCTTTTTTCGATTTACTTAATTTTATAGCAGACGAAATAGTAGCAATTAATTTTTCGTTTTGCCATGGTTTTAAAATAAAATCTGTAGCCCCGGCTTTTATAGCACTAACAGCTTTCTCTGCATCTCCATATGCTGTCATAAGAACAACAATAGCTTCAGGAGTAATATCTAAAATCTTTTGTAACCAACATAATCCTTCTTGACCACTTATTGCATCTTTTGTAAAATTCATGTCAAGTAAAATAACATCATAATTATTTTTATTCAAAAGAACAGGTATTTTATTCGGATCTTCTTCGGTATGAATAAGTTCTACATGTTTTTTTAACAAAAATTTTAAAGCAAATAAAATATCTTTATTATCATCAATTACTAATACTTTCCCAAAAAAATTATTCATATATATATACTTTGAAATAACTATATTGTAAATTTGAATTATTGTAAATGTATTAAAAAAAATAATATCGAAACAATAATTTTTGCAACTATTGTCCGAAATCGTACTTACAATGTATTATTATCGAACAAATATACATTTTAAAACAATAGCCAACACATATAAAACTCACTATATCTGCAATTTGCAATTTTTGGCATAAATAATGATTTTATATAGCAACGATTAAATATATTTGTTTTAATCTTAACAACATCTTTTTCAAATATTATGATAAAAACAATAAAACTTTGCAAAATATTTAAAAATGAAAATATTGAAACCGATGCAATTAAATCTTTAGATTTTAATGTAAATAAAGGAGAATTTGTTTCAATAGTTGGGGCATCAGGCAGTGGAAAAACATCATTATTAAATATTTTGGGTTTAATCGACAATCACACTTCCGGGGAATTCTTTTTTAATGGTGTTGATGTAAACAATTTATCTTTACGAGACAAAACGAATATTCGAAAAAATAATATTGGCTTTATCTTTCAAAGTTTTAATTTAATCGACGAATTAAATGTATATGAGAATGTTGAACTTCCTCTTTTATATCAAAAAATTAAAGCTTCAGAACGCAAAAAACGAACCGAAGAAATATTGGTTCAACTAAAACTTACTCACAGAAAAAAATATTTCCCATTACAATTATCAGGAGGACAACAACAACGCGTTGCAATAGCACGATCGGTAATAGGAAAACCTAAGCTAATTCTTGCAGATGAACCAACCGGAAATCTCGATTCGACAAACGGAAACGAAATTATGGAATTGCTAGCAGGCTTAAACAATTCGGGAACTACCATAATTATGGCAACTCATAATATGTCGGATGCTAATTATGCAAATAGAATAGTACAATTATTTGATGGAAGTATTATCTCTGAAAAAGTAAGCAAAGTATATAGTCCACATAATTCCAATAACTAATATGCTGGTATACAACTATATAAAAATAACAATTAGAAATATATTTCGATATAAAATATTCTCTATAATTAATATTTTAGGCTTAACTATTGGCTTTGCTGTTAGTATTTTAATTCTTTCTTATGTTTTAGACGAACTCGAATATGATAATTTTCACGAGCATACAGAAAACATTTACAGAATACCTGTAAAAGGCGAAATATCCGGACACCAATTAAATATAGCGGTCAATTCTGCTCCCATGGGACCTTCATTAGTTAATGACAATCCCGATATTATTAATTCTGTTAGAATATTAAAAGCTCATCAAATAATATTTTTCAACAATAATTATGTTAAATATTATGAAAACAATTTTCTTTTTGTCGATTCTACATTTTTCGACATTTTTTCGTTTAATCTAATTAAAGGCGACAAAAATAAAGCATTAAAAAAACCGCATTCTTTAGTTATTACCGAAGAAATTGCAGAAAAATATTTCGGAGACAAAAACCCTATTGGGAAACAATTGAAATTAAATAATGAATATGATTATACCATTACAGGAATTCTAAAAAACAGTAATAAAAAATCTCATATTTCAATAGACTTTTTAGCATCATTTTCTACACTGGAGAAAAATAAAGAAATTAAAAATGGGCTTCATTCTTGGACTTCATTTAATTATTATACATATATAAAAACAACACCCAATGCTAATGTCGATTCAATAAATACATTTTTAAAAAATTATTTAGACAAAAAATTAGAAATAAATTTAAAAGAAGAAGAAGGAATTGAATTAACACCATACCTACAGCCTATAAGAAGAATTCATTTGCATTCTAACTTAATGAACGAGGTAGAAGATAATGGCAATATGGAAGAAATTTATATATATTCAGCAATTGCCTTATTCATTTTGCTAATTGCCTGTATAAATTTTATAAACTTAACTACTGCTCATTCTACAAATAGATTAAAAGAAGTAGGTATAAGGAAAATACTTGGAGCCAATAGAAGAATGCTTGTCCATCAATTTGTTGGAGAAGCAGTTTTACTTAGTATAATTGCATATATACTTTCGTTATTCTTTATTGAATTATTGCTACCCATATTTAATAATATAATTGATAAAGATTTGAATTTATTTTTTATTGCTAAACCATCTTTTTTATTATTATTTTTTCTATTAGCTATTATTGTAGGAATATTCTCAGGTAGTTACCCTGCATTATTCATATCATCTTTTAGTCCTGTGAAAATATTAAAACGAAAAATATTTAAGTTTTCATCAAAATCGAAATTTCGAAATATATTAGTAGTATTTCAATTTGTTATTTCAATTACTCTTATTATAAGTACCGGTTTTGTTTATAAACAATTAAGTTTTATAAAAAACGAATCCCTTGGTTTTTCTAAAAATAACATTTTAGTAATTCCAATATTAGACAAACCAATGAGCGAAAATATTGATAGTATTAAAAAAACTATTAGTAATTTACCTGCAGTAATTAATATCGCTTCATCAAGTAATATTCCCGGAAAAGAATATTCCGCCACAGGATTTAATCCTGAAGAAATGGAGAAAGACAAAACTGTTTTAATTTACAACTTTAAAGCAGACAAGAATTACCTGCCAACAATGGGAATAAATTTAATAAAAGGAAGAAATTTTAGCTCTCAAGCCGATTCAAATTCTGTAATAATAAACGAAACATTGTGTAAACATTTAAATTGGGAAAACCCGATTGGCAAAAAATTGTTTTATGACATAGATAATAATAAATCGTTAACAGTAATCGGAGTAATCAAAGATTATCATTATCGTTCTCTTAAATACAAAATTGCCCCATTATTAATAAGCCTTTGCAATAAAAAAACAACTTATTTGTCGATAAAATTAGATTCTGAATCGGACAAAGTAATTAATGATATTAGCTTAACATGGCAAAATATCGACGACAGATATCCTTTTAAGTTTTTTATGCTACACAATTCATATGATAATTTATATATATCGGAAGAACGCTTAGGTAAATTATTTATAGCTCTTACAGTATTAGCCTTATTATTAGCATCTCTTGGCTTATTTGGTTTAGCATCGTTTAGCACAAAACAACGCACAAAAGAAATTGGAATTAGAAAAATTCATGGAGCCTCGGTTATACAAATTATCTTAATGTTAAATAAAGATTTATCTAAATGGATACTTATTGCAAGTTTTATTTCATGGCCTATTTCTTATTTTTTAGTAAAACTATGGCTTAATAATTTTCAATATAAAATAGAATTATCGGTGTGGGTATTTGTTATTTCTACAATAATAGGTTTACTTATAGCTATTGTTACTGCAAATTTACAAGCAATAAAATCGGCTTTTAAAAACCCGGTAGAATCGCTCAGATACGAATAATCTAAAAATAATTTTATTATGGTGCAGCATAATAATTATTTCTTTCGTCTTTATTATATAATTTGAAAATAAATAAATATTAATAAAAAAACATAATTATGTTACGAAAATTAAATTTTACGGTACTATTTATCTGCATTATTACAATAACAGGATTTTCACAAAAAAAAATAAATGCAGATGAAATAATACAAAAGATAAACAACAAAGAAACAGTTAATTACGAAAACATTACTATTATTGGCGATATTGATTTCAGAAAAATAAATGATGTTGAGATAGAAAATAAAGGTGAAAATTCAACTAAAACATTTAAATACCATGTCAATTCTATCTTAAAATTTACAAATTGCACATTCGATGGCAATATTATTGGTTATGTTAGTACAGAGAAACCAAATGAATTATTTATTGCAATGTTTCATAACGATGTAAAATTTAAAAAATGTATATTTAAAAAAGATGTATTACTAAAATATTCCGAATTCGACAAAAAAGTTATTTTTATTAATAGTACTTTTAAAAATAATGCACTTTTCAAATATTCGAAATTTGCTATGATAACTAGTTTTTCAGGAGTTCAATTTAAACACGAAGCAAATTTTAAATATAGCGAATATAGCGATAAAGCAGATTTCAGTAATACAAAATATACTGAAGAAGCAAATTTTAAATATGCAAAATTTAAAGATGCTGTATTTTTTAACCAAACAACTTACTTAGAAGAAGCAAATTTCAAATATTCCAAATTTAAAGATGTTGTTAATTTTGCAGACTCAAAATTTAATGACGAAGCAAATTTTAAATACTCAAAATTTTCGAAAGGCGTAAGCTTTAAGAATTCTGAATTTAATTCATTCTCAAACTTTAAATACACAAAATTTTCGAAACCTTTAGTTCTTGATAATGTAAAGTTTAATGGAAATTGCGATTTTAAATATACACGAATTGGTGGCAAAGAATTTAAATTATCAGAATTGAAATAAATACTTAATTAATCTCATTAAAAAATAAGAGTTTGATAATTTCTATCAAACTCTTACTAACTTAAACTTATTCGCAAAATATTTCAGCATTGTAATTACGACTCTGTTACAAATCTCGAGTCGCTAACATCTTGTAACTCATTAAACAAATCTACAATATGCTGTATTTCTAATGCGAACCCCACCCTCATATTAGCAGTCTTATATATTTCGTTTGTTATGTACTTTATTTGATTCTGATTAGCAATTAACACTTGGATAGGATCAATCTCATGAACATTAAATTTACCTTGCGATTTCTTTAATATCGACAGATTATTATCTATTATTTTATTCATTTTTTTATACGACTTTGTTATTGATGCTAAACGATGGCCAACTACTCCTATTACTTCGCCTGTTTCGGCATTAATTAACGGACTACCTGAATTACCTTGTTTTATCGACGAATCAAATTGAATATAATAATTACTATTATTATGTTTAAATAGCGATGATATTATTCCTGTTTTTATTCCCAGATTTTCTTGATCAATCTGATATCCAACAGATGCAATTGGTTGCCCAATTTCATTATTGTTACTAGAACACAATTTAAGTGAAGGAACAGATTCAAACTCCGAGAAATTTATATTTATTGCAGCAAAAGCAGTGTTTTCATCAGTATCTGTAATTATACGATGTTTTAATTCATCCATTTTAAGTTTCTTCGAAGCAAATTCTGTATATCCATCTTTCTTCATAAATTTCATTTCAATTTTCTCACAATTTTTTATTTTATGAATATATTCATCAGTAATAAGAAAATTGTTTCTAGTTTTAAAACCTGTCATCGAAATAATTTTAGTTCCTGTAGAACTATAAAAACTAAGCAAACAAACTGAGCGATGACAATCTTTCCAAATTTTTCTAAACATAGTATAAAATTTATATTACAGCACTTAATTCTTTTTTAAACAATATATTCTTCCCTTGAGTTAATTCATACATAACTTGGTACAATAATTCATTATCGGTATTAGATATCTGGCTATTTTTTTCTATTTCAAGAAAAATATAATTCCCTTGCGATTCATTGTAAGCTATTTTTAAATAATAACAACAATCAATATCGCTTATAAGGTATTTCAAATTACTAAAGCTATTATGTTCCTTATATAAGTTAATTTTTAAAGGAGCTATTTTATCTTTTATATTTATGTAAATTGAAATCATATATATTTGTATTAAACTAATATTATAACATTACTCTTAAAAACGAATAAATAAATATTGCCGTTACTGTCGCAAATACTAATAATACTCCTATATCAAAAAAATCTGAATTTGAAAACTTCTCGCGCATTGACAAACTCCTTTTTTTCATAACTTTTGTTTTTAAATCATGGCTAAAATAATTTGTATTTTCTAAAAAAACACAATGACTTTTTAAACGTATGACAAATTCAAATTACCGTATCCGATTCCACAATTATCGCAAAAATTTCAATTCTCATATTTTAAATTTCTATTAACAGATGATTAATCCGAAAAATTCACGAATTTTTAGCGATTAAGAAATACTAACAAATTTGAAATTTTTAAGACCCCCAAATTTGGGTATTTCTAAATCGGGATTATCCGCATTGCTTCCCACTACCCATCGCATATTCATACAATTCATTACACTTTTGTGTGAATAATGCGAGTTAATTCTTTGCTTATGCTTTCCCTGTTCATATTCGTACATTTGTGTTTCGTTTTCGTTCACAAAAATTAAAATTAAATATCTCTACATTCTTTTATTCAACTAACAACGTGCAACATACATTCTTTGGCACTAAATATGATTATTGAAATCGAATATTAGGTTTAATTTTTAAAAATCATTTTAAGTATGAGATCATATAAAATTATTGCAGTTTCGATATTTATATTATTATTTACTTCAGTATTAGATGCACAAAAAGTATGGACATTAGAAGATTGTATTAATTATGCAACAGAAAATAATATTAGTGTAAAACGTCAAGAACTTGTAGCAAAACAATCGCAAAACAATCTAAATCAATCTAAATATGAATTACTTCCCGATGTAAATGGTTTTGTAAATCACAATTTGAATTCTGGGAAAAGTGTTAATTATGAAACATATTCGTATGTTGATGAGAAATACACTAATGGAAGCATGGGAATTAACAGTAACTTAAGCTTGTTTAATGGTCTTCAGCAATATAATACAATAAAGAAGAATGAATTAGATTTAAAATCGAGATTAAAAGATGTTGAAAAGGCAAAAAATGATTTAGTTTTAAATATTGCAACCGGCTATATGCAAATTCTTTTTAACAATGAATTAAAAAATATTTCTGAGCAAGAATTAGAACTTACGATAGAACAAATTGAAAAAACAAAAAAATTGGTTGATGTAGGGAATGTTCCAAAAAGCGATTTATTGGAAATTAAGGCACAAGCAGCTTCCGAAAGAGTTAATTTAACAAATGCCAAAAATCAGTTAATACTATCTTATTTAACACTAACACAAATGTTAAATCTCGATTCAATAGGAGATTTTAAAATTCAAATTCCTACAAATTTAGAACTACACACAAATACAACTCTTAATAATGTAAATTCTATATTTTCCGAAGCTGTAGATTTTTTGCCACAAATTGAAAGTGCAAAATATCAACTTAAATCATCGCAAAAAAACCTCGACATCACTAAAGGTCAACTTAGTCCAAATTTGTCATTAGGTTTTGTTTATTATACCAGATATAATGAATTGTCGAAGCCAATTTTTTCGTATAATGAACAAATAAAAGAAAATGCATACAAACAACTTACTTTAAGTTTAAACATTCCGATATTCAATAAAATGCACACAAAAAATAATATTAATAATGCAAAAATTAATGTCTTAGATGCTCAATTAAATTTAGCATTATCGAAACAAGAATTATATAAAGAAATTCAACAAGCTCGCACCGAAGCTATTGCTGCATTTGAAAAATACCAGGCTAATGTTGATGCTGTAAAATCAATGGACGAGGCATTTAATTATACTCAACAAAAATATCAAGTAGGAATTGTTGATATAGTAGAGTATAAAATATCGAAACAAAATTTAGCAAAAGCAAAATCTGATGTTTTAAAAGCAAAATATGAATATGTATTTAAAACAAAAATTTTAGACTTCTATACAGGGAAACAATTTAAATTGTAATTATTTTTTTGATTAATTATTAGGAGTAATTTATTTTGAGTAATTTTTAAACAATTACATTATTTAACACTTGTTCTTGTTAAGGTTCTTCATTTATTTGAAGAACCTTATTTTTTAGTAAAAATAATTATTAAACAATTTTTTCAAAACATAAAAAAGGGATTTCTTGCTTTGGATAAAAAAACTCTCCTGTTTTTTTAAATCCCGAATTTAGACAAAAATCAATATATTGTTTATTATTTCCATTAGTTTTAATCCGAAGTGTTGCACATTTTTGTTCCTTGGCTTTTTCTATTGCAAAGTCTATTATTTTTTTTTCTAATCCTTTATTCTGTAAATATGGATGAATTAATATTTGATCAAGAACTAAAAATTTATTTTCATCCGTATTCTCCCATTTAATATTTTTTGCCGAAATATCTAAATTGTTATTTAAAAGAATAGCAGCAACACATGCTCTTTTGTTGCTTAAAATAAAAACATTTTTATTATTAATTTCTGTTTCTAATTCAAGTATATCGGGATATTTATTCGAATTACAAAAAATATAATTACTCTTAGAATTAATAGTAGAATGTGTTAATTCGTATATTAAATAAGTTATTTCTATAAGATTACTTTTTTCGGCAATTATTACTTCCATAATTATAAATATGATAATTAATAAACAATATTTAATATTAACCAAAGATTTTCAATTCAAGCAATATTTGAATAAATATAAAAATAAAAATAAATAACTTTATCATTTTTAAAAGAAAAACTCGTTTATTTATTAAATATTATCATTTTTAATAAAATTAGTAAAATTATTTAATAAATTATACGTTTCTTATAAACTTATTTTAAGATACTTTTTTGTAGAATTTAAGTATGTTAGTAAATTTGCATTTTTTATTAAAATATTGATTAATGAAATTTCTAAGATTCATTTACTATTTACTATTTACTGTAATTATTTTTTCTTGCCAAGAAGAAAAATTTTTCAGTTCAGATAATGCAGAGCTTAAATTTTCTACCGATACAATTATGTTCGACACAATATTTACTAATATTGGTTCTTCAACACAATTTTTTACAGTTCATAATCCTTACAATAAATCAATAAAAATATCATCAATATCATTAGCAGGAAGCAACAATTCTACATATCGACTAAACATTGACGGTTACATTGGCAACAAACTAGATAACATTGAATTACAAGCAAAAGACAGTTTATATATTTTTGTAGAACTTACTATCGATCCTAACAATACTGATTTGCCATTGGTTGTTAAAGATTCTATATTTTTTTTAACAAATGGCAATAAACAATATGTTAATCTTATTGCATGGGGGCAAGACGTTCATTTAATAAATGAAAAAATTGTTCAAACACAAACTTGGGAAAACGACAAGCCATATTTAATATATAATTCTATGATGGTTGATACGAATAGCATATTAACTATTAAATCGGGAGCTAGATTATACTTTCATAATAAATCGAGACTATATGTTGCAGGTACTTTAATTGCAAACGGAACAATAGATGAGCGAATTATATTTTCCGGAGATAGAATAGAAGAACAATATTCTGATATTCCCGGCCAATGGGATGGAATTTGGTTTATGTCGGGAAGTAAAGATAATATTATAAAATATGCAGAAATAAAAAATGCCATAATTGGAATACAGGTAGATACTATTGCTAATATTGCAAAACCTACTTTAGACCTAACAAATACAAAAATAGAAAACATGACTTCTATGGGCATTTATGCTCAAGGTTCTACTATTAAAGCACATAATTGTGTAATTTCAAATTGCGGACAATATGCCATTGCTCTTACATTAGGCGGAGATTATGAGTTTATACATTGTACAATAGCTAATTATTGGAACTATTCTACACGAAACACATCATCTTTATTATTAAATAATTATTATACCGATATTAATAACAATATTCAACTCCGAGCATTAAATAATGCATATTTCGGAAATTGTATTATTTATGGGAATAAAGAGAATGAAATTGTATTGGATAATAATACAAATATCGATTTTAATTTTAAATTCGATCATTGTTTAGTTAAAATAGACCCACAAACACAAACAACTAACAGTGAACATTTTGAAGAAATAATTAAGAATATTACACCTAATTTTATTTCTAAATTCGACTATAATTTTCAACTCGACACATTATCGGTTGCCAAAGATATTGGAAAATTTGAAATAGGAGAATTATTTCCTTTTGACATTAATGGCAACAGTAGAATTCTCGACAACGGACCTGATTTAGGTGCTTTTGAAAGAATTGAAAAATAAAAAAAATAATATATGAAAAAAATAGTTTTTAAAACATTACTTCTTGGCTTAATATTTTTTGTTAACAACATGTTATTATTTGCACAAGAAATAAACAAAAAACATACTAATCGGTTTAGAATTATGTTTTATAATGTCGAAAATTTATTCGACACTGAAGACGACCCTAAGAAAAAAGACGAAGAATTTTTACCTAAAGGAAATAGATTTTGGACAAAATACAAATATTGGGATAAAGAAAAAAGAATATATAAGGTCATTACTGCCGTTGGAGGATGGGAGCCTCCTGACATTATTGGAGTTTGTGAAATTGAAAATCGAAAAGTTATTACCGATCTTGTAAACAATACCCCTTTAGTAAAATTTAATTATCAAATAGTTCATAAAGAATCTCCCGACAAAAGAGGTATCGATGTTGGTTTTTTGTACCGAAAAGAAACTTTTACTTTAATCGATAAAAAATTTCTTCCTATAAATTTCCCATTTAGTCCAAACAGCAAAACCCGTGATATTTTATATGCGAAAGGAATAACAAATTCAAAAGACACTTTACATATTTTTATAAATCATTGGCCATCACGTTGGGGCGGACAATTAGAATCGGAACCACGAAGAGTATTTGTAGCATCGGTCTTACGACATAGTATAGATTCTCTGATTAACATAAGTAAGAAAACAAACATTATAATTGCAGGCGATTTTAACGACGAGCCCAATAATAATAGTATTGTTAAAATATTGCAGGCAAGTTCTAAAGTTAACAATATTCAAAATGATAAATTATATAATCTCTCGGGTTATATTCAAGAAAATAAAAACGCTGCAAGTCATAAATATCAAGGAGTATGGGGAATGCTCGATCAATTTATTGTAAGTGGTTATTTACTAAATCAAACTAATTCTATTACTACAGGCATTAACGATGTTCATATTTTTAAAGCCAATTTTCTTATGGAAAAAGACGAGGCTTACTATGGATTTAAGCCTAAAAGGACATTTGTCGGCTTTAAATATAACGATGGCTTTAGCGATCACCTACCTGTGTATCTCGATTTGTTTTATTAACCTTAGTTCGATATGAACTTTAACAAATTAAATAGAATTAAGATTTTTTAGTTTTTTTCGCCCCTAACCCTAAAGTGAAAAAGCTAAAAAATCAATCTGTTCCTTTTAGGGAGCAAGATAAAAACAGGTTGATTTTGTGTTAAAGCATAATGTGCCAAAGTAGAAATAATTAGATATGTTTTAATCCAAGTTCTTTACCTTTTTTTAACATAAAATTAAATGCATCCTTATAATTATTTTTTATTTCTCCATCTAAAATAGCTTCTTTAATAGCATTCTTAATAATGCCAATATCTTTTGATGGAGAAATTCCAAAAGTTTTCATAATTATTTCGCCCGATATAGGAGGTTGAAAATTTCTTACTGCATCTTTTTCTTCAATTTCCTTTAACTTATATCGAACAAGTTTAAAATTATTAATATACTTATTATATGTTACCTTATTTTTCGATGTAATATCGGCTTCGCAAAGTATCATTAAATCGTCTATATCATCACCTGCATCAAAGAGCAAACGTCTAACTGCAGAATCTGATACTTCATCTTTCGATAACACAATTGGACGCATATGTAACTGAACCATTTTTTTTACATATTTCATCTTCTCGTTTAATGGCAATTTCAGCTCTTTAAATATTTGTGGTACCATCTTCGCTCCCAAGTGGTCGTGTCCATAGAATGTCCAACCAATATCATTATCAAATCGTTTCGATTGAGGCTTAGCTATATCGTGAAATAAGGCAGCCCAACGTAACCAAAGATTATTAGAATTATTACATACATTATCAACTACCTTTAGAGTATGAGTAAAATTATCTTTATGCTTTTGTCCGTTTACTATTTCAACCCCTTTTAAATTAGAAAGTTCCGGCAAAAACTTAGCTAATAATCCTGTTTCGTATAAATACATAAAACCAATTGATGGCTTCGCAGATAATAAAATTTTATTAAGTTCCTCAATTATTCTTTCCCTAGAGATAATATCTATCCTATCTTTATTTCGCTTAATGGCATTATATGTTTCTTTCTCTATTTCGAAATTAAGTTGAGTAGCAAATCTAATTGCTCTCATCATACGTAAAGGATCGTCTGAAAATGTAATATCAGCATCGAGAGGTGTTTTTATTATCTTTCTATGCAAATCGTTTATTCCATCAAAAGGATCGATTAATTCGCCATAGTTTTCATTATTTAAACTATATGCAAGAGCATTAATAGTAAAATCGCGTCTATTTTGGTCATCGCTCAAAGTCCCATCTTCCACTATTGGTTTTCTCGAATCTTTTCTATACGATTCTTTTCTAGCACCTACAAATTCTAGCTCAATATTATTATAATGAATCATTGCAGTACCAAAATTTTTAAAAACGCTAACTTTTATATTCTCCCCTAATTTTTTTGCTACTTTTTTTGCTATTTCTATCCCGCTACCAATTACAACAATATCAATATCTTTCGATTTTCTATTTAGTATATCATCTCGCACGTATCCGCCAATAACATAAGCCTTAATATTTTCGCTTACCAAAACACTTGATATTATTTTAAAAATATTTAAATTCAGACAATTCTGCATATATAGTTATGATATTTTATTATAATGACATGACAAAATTACATATTTTTGAATTTTTAAAGATAAATATGATAAATTTATTTTTGGAATAATGTTTGAATACAAAAATGTACATATGTACATGTTGCATATTTCAATAAATAGAAAAAATATAATTATCACTAATAAAAAAAAAATGGTAGAATTTTTAACAAAAGAAACTTTTAAAGAAAAAGTTTTTGATTTCGAGGCAAATAAAGATTGGAAATTTGAAGGAGATATACCTTGTATGATTGACTTTTTTGCAGACTGGTGTCAACCTTGTAAAATGGTAGCACCAATATTAGAAGAATTAGAATCGGAATATTCAGGTAAAATAAATATCTACAAAGTAGATACTGAAGCTCAACAAGAATTAGCAGGAATGTTCGGAATAAGAAGTATTCCTTCGTTACTATTTGTTCCTAAAGAAGGCGAACCTCAAATGGCTCAAGGAGCATTACCCAAAGAAACATTTATTAAAGCAATTAAAGATGTTTTAAACGTAGAAAACTAAAACACACTAAATATTATTTTAAAAAAGTCGGATTTCTCGACTTTTTTTTTGTTTTAAACTTTTATTACATACTTTTGCACGAGTAACGCAATGGGGTGCCTTAAATTTCAGGCTGAGATCAAACCCTTCGAACCTGATCCGGATAATGCCGGTGTAGGAAAAGAGTAAATCAAATTTCCCATTGTTTTCATTTTATTAGATGTCATATTTAATATCCTTATTTCTAGAATTTTGATATTATTTATGATTGATATTTTTAATGTTAAACAATTAAATTTTTAACCATGAAGCGTTTTACTAGTTTATTTATTATTTTATTTTTTGCCATATCGGCAAAAGCACAATTCTCTATTAATGGATTTGTTAAAAATATCGATAACGAACCATTAATAGGCGCAAATGTTTTTATTAAAAACATTTCAAAAGGCGTAAGCACAAATATTAATGGTGTTTTCTCTATTAACAATATCCCTGCCGGAAATTATCTATTATCTGCTACTTACATGGGATACAAAAGCTCTGATAAAGAAATCAATATCACTAAAGATTTAAGAATCAATTTTATTCTCGAAACAGAAACAATATTTGCCGATGAAGTTATTGTGCAAGGCACAAGAGCATCGGAGAATACTCCTATGACATTTTCGAATATGAATAAAGAAAATTTAGATAATATAGAAAAAACACAAGATATTCCTTACGTGTTAAGCCTAATGCCTTCGATGGTACAAACATCTGAAGCCGGTACCGGAATTGGTTATACAAACCTCAGAATTAGAGGTACCGACCCCACCAGAATTAATGTTACAATAAATAGCATTCCGTTAAACGACGCTGAATCGCAAGGAGTATTCTGGGTTAATCTACCCGATTTTGTTAGCTCGGTAGATAACATACAAGTTCAACGTGGTGTTGGGTCTTCTACAAACGGAGCAGGAGCTTTTGGAGGAACAATTAATTTTAAATCTGAAAGAATTAATAAAGAAGCATATACCGAAATAAATAGCATAGGCGGTTCATTCAATACCTTTAAAAACAATATAAAACTTGGAACAGGATTAATAAATAATAATTTTTGTTTCGATGCTCGTTTCTCAAAAGTTAATAGCGACGGATATATCGACCATTCTTTTTCCGATCATAAATCGTTTTTCCTTTCCGGAACATATTATACCGAAAAAAGTTTAATAAAAGCAAACATCTTAAACGGAGATCAACGTACAGGAATCTCTTGGTGGGGTGTACCCGATTACAAAATAGAAAATGATAGAACCTACAATCCTGCCGGAGAATATGTCGATATGTTTGGAAATACAAAATATTACAAAGATCAAACCGACAATTACATACAAACACATTATCAACTTATTCTATCGCATGAGATTTCGGATAAATTAAATTTGAATGCTGCTATTCATTATACTAAAGGCAAAGGTTATTACGAACAATATAAAGACGATGATGAATTTGCCGATTACAATTTAGCTCCAATAATTCTTTCCGACACACTATTACAAATTGGAGATAGAACAATGGTTTTCCCCGACAGTACTATATCAACATCCGACATTATTCGACAAAAATTAATGGATAATGACTTTTATGGTTTTACTTATTCTATGAATTACACAGAAGAAAAAATAGATATTAGTGTAGGGGGAGCTTGGAATAAATACGATGGAGATCATTTTGGAAAAATAATCTGGGCAGAATATTCAGGAAATGCTGCAAAAGATTACGAATGGTATAATAATAATGGTTTAAAAACCGATTATAACATTTATACAAAAGTTAATTATCATCCTTTTAATAAATTAAATATTTATGGAGATATTCAGTATCGTGAAATTAACTATAAAATGACAGGTATTGATGATAATTTTGAAAATCTTGAACAAGAACATAATTACAATTTTATAAATCCAAAAGCCGGAATTTATTATGATTTTAATAAAACAACTTCCTCGTATTTTTCGATTGCTGTTGCCAACAGAGAACCTACAAGAAGCGATTTGAAAAATGCAGTACACGACAATACAGCATTACCAAAATCGGAAACATTATACGATTTTGAATTAGGAACAAAACTGAAATATACTAATGCATTATTCAATGCCAATTTGTATTACATGCTGTACAATAACCAACTTGTATCTACAGGAGAAAAAAGCAATGTAGGTTATGATATCATGACAAATGTTGACAAAAGTTACAGATTAGGAATCGAACTTATTGGAGGAATAAAATTCTCTGACAAAATTAACTGGGATATTAACCTAACACTTAGCCAAAATAAAATAAATAATTTTATCGAACATTCAGATTATTACGATACAGATTGGACTTACTTAGGCCATTTATCTAAAAAATTAGGAAAAACAGATATCTCCTATTCACCAAATATTATTGGTTCGAGTAAAATTCAAATTAAACCAATTAATAATGCAAATATTAATTTTATTAGCAAATATGTAGGCAAACAATATTTTGATAATACTTCGTCAAACGACAGAATGTTAGATGCTTACTTTATAAATAATATAAATATTAATTATTCTATTGAAACAAAATCTATTAAGAAAATAATATTTAATATAACAATAAATAATATTTTCGATGTTAAATATATAAATAATGCATATGGAGGAAATTGGTACGAGAATGCTCCTGTATCAGGAAGTTATTTAGATTCAGAAGAAAAAACATGGGCATATTATTTTCCTCAAGCAGGAGTAAATTTCTTGGCCGGAATTTCAATTTTATTTTAAATATTTATAACTAAAAATTTAAACAGTCATTTTTAAAACTCTTAAATAAGAAAGCAGAAATCTTATTAACTATTTCTGCTTTCTTAATGTATATAGTATTTTGATATTTTCTATGTTGTATAACATGTTTTTTGTAGACTTATTTTAATTATCATGTATCGAAAGCATAGTGCTAAATAGAAAATTTATTATACTTTTGCGCTGAATTTTATTAAAAATAGGTGTAACTTTTTTACATGTAAAATCGTTATAGTAAATAAGTAGATTAGTTCTACTAACTTCCTTATCTTTTGTAAGTTTATTAGTTAAGGATGTTTTTTTCATAAAATTTTAGGTTTAATTTTTAGGGTATTAGGAAAGTCAGAAACATTGTAGTTTCTGACTTTTTTAATTTTACTTTACTTTAGCAAAATTTCACTTCAGCATATTAGGGATCACTTTAAAAAGTTGTGGAAATAAATTTATTAAAATTTTATATTTGCTGT
>CAZDCZ010000031.1:0-32553 GCA_964504155.1 uncultured Bacteroidales bacterium
AGAAAGTGGTTTAAAGCGAAGAAATAAATCTTCGAAGTTAAATAATACTTAAGTAATTACAATTTAAATTGCCTTTCATTTAGGTGGTTTTAGAAATCTTAAACATTTCTATATCAATTATGAGCAAAAGCATCTAACAAAAGAGTTTCCGCAAACAGTATCCTACAACAGGTTTGTAGAATTGCAACAAAAATCTCTTCTTCCAACGACTCTATTTTTAAAAGTTTCTCAACTTGAAAATAGTACAGGCATTTCATTTGTAGATCCCATACTTATAAGGGTTTGCAAGAATAAAAAAAATATTTAATCATAAAGTTTTTGAAGGGATAGCAGCGCGAGGTAAATCAACCATGGGATATTTCTCTGAATTCAAATTGCACATAGCAGTCAATGATATGAGTAAAATTATTAATTTTGTAATTACCCATAGAAATGTTGATGACAGACAAGCTTTAAAAAATGAAAACTTTCTTAAAAAAGTTGCCGGAAAGTTATTTGCTGATAAAAGATATGTGTCTCAGAAACTATCTAAGACACTGTTTGTTGACGGAATACAGCTCGTTACCGGTATTAGGAATAATACAAAAAATCAATTAATAACTATGTTTGATAAGATAATGCTTCGGAAATGAGCTATAATTGAAACCATAAATGATGAATTGAAAAACATTTGTCAAATTGAACATTCAAGACATAGAAGTTTTGTAAATTTCTTGACTAATATGATTTCAGGCTTATTAGCTTACTCTTTTTTACCAAAAAAAACCTTGTATTAAATATGAAACAATGAAAACTTATGGACAACTATCTATTTTTTTAAATAATTACTTATGTCGAACTCAGGTTAATAATGTCTTATAAAATATTTATAATCACATAAACCTTTATTTTAGGTAATGCAAAAGCTCTGTCTGAAATTAATCCGAAAAATTCACGAATTTTTAGCGATTAAGAAATACTAACAAATTTAGAGTTTTTAAGACCCCTAAATTTGGGCATTTCTAAATCGGGATTATCCGTATTACTTTCCCTACCCATCGCACATTCATACAATTCGTTACACTTTTGTATAAATAATGCGAGTTAAGAATTAAGTTTTAAATGTTCAAAAACAATGCTTGAAAATTTTAAATTAAACCAAATTCTTAGTAAAAAAATAAAAAATAAACTGCACAATATTCGATATTTAGCAAATCTGTATTCTTCCGTAATTATTCTCAAAATGAGATGTTTCGACAAGCTCAACATTAAATAAACAACTTGAAACTTTACTTTTTTGACACCCTCTTACAAATAAAATTATTATTTATAAATCAATTCACATAGCCTCCATTTTGCACTTCTTTATCGGGTTGAATAAAACTAAGTACTCCATCGGAATTTTCTGCCATTAACAACATTCCTTGCGATTCTATTCCTTTAATTTTTCGTGGCTCTAGATTAATTAAAATACTAACTTGTTTTCCGATAATCTCTTCGGGCTTATAATATTCGGCAATACCTGAAACTACAATACGTTTATCTATTCCTGTATCGACAAGAATTTTAAGAAGTTTTTTTGTTTTAGCAACTTTTTCGGCTTCAAGAATTGTTCCTATACGAATATCCATTTTGCCAAAATCGTCGAAAACAATATTCTCTTTTTGCTCTTCGGGTATATAGTTATTTTTTTCGTTAGCAAGTTTCGAATCTTGTAATTTTTGCAGTTGTTTTTCTATTTCTTCTTTTTCAATTTTCTCGAAAAGCAATTCCGATTTATTTAAAATATGTCCTACTTCGAGCAAATCTGCTCTACCTGCTTTTTCCCAAGCTATTTTATCGATATTTAAAAACTCCCTAAGCTTTTCGGCAGTAAATGGCATAAAAGGCTCGATAATTACAGATAAATTTGCACATATCTGTAAGGCAATATTTAGTATTGTTTTAACTCTTTCCTCATCGGTTTTAATAACTTTCCACGGTTCTGTATCGGCTAAATATTTATTTCCAAGACGCGCCATATCCATAGCAAATTTAATAGCTTCGCGGAAACGATAAGTCTCAATACTTTTTTCTAGTTTAGCTTTTATATTCGATATCTCACTAATTGTTTCTTTATCGAAATTGCTTAATTCTCCCTTTTCGGGAATAATATTATCGAAATATTTTTTAGTAAGCACTAATGCTCTATTCACAAAATTCCCGAAAACAGCAACTAATTCGTTATTATTTCTATTTTGAAAATCTTTCCAAGTAAAATCAGTATCTTTCTGTTCGGGAGAATTTGCACAAATAGAATATCTTAAAACATCTTGTTTCCCGGGAAAATCTTCGAGATATTCGTGAACCCAAACAGCCCAATTTCGTGATGTTGACAATTTACTGCCTTCGATATTTAAAAATTCGTTAGCCGGAATATTCTTTGGTAAAATATAATTACCATGCGCTTTTAACATTGACGGAAAAATAAGACAATGAAAAACAATATTGTCTTTTCCAATAAAATGAATTAACTCGGTATCTTCGTCTTGCCAATATTTTTTCCAATCTTTATTATTTTCTTTAGCCCATTGTTTTGTTGCCGAAATATAACCAATTGGGGCATCGAACCATACATAAAGTACTTTTCCTTCCGAACCTTCAACCGGAACCGGCACTCCCCAATTTAAGTCGCGAGTAACGGCACGAGGTCTTAATCCCGAATTTAACCACGACTTACACTGACCATATACATTCGATTTCCAATCGCTCTTATGACTATCGACCCATTCTTCCAGCCATGTATCTTGATATTTATCTAAAGGTAAATACCAATGTTTCGTTTTCTTTAATACAGGTTTATTCCCGCTAATTGTAGATTTTGGATTAATTAATTCCTTCGGACTAAGACTTGTGCCACATTGCTCGCACTGATCGCCATAGGCTCCATCGAAATTACATTTCGGACATGTTCCTACAATATATCTATCCGATAGAAATTGTTTTTCTTGTTCGTCGTAATATTGTTCTTCTTCTTTTTCAATAAATTCGCCTTTATCATATAAATCTTTGAAAAATTCAGAAGCTGTCTCGTGATGTAATTTATCTGATGTACGATAATAAATATCGAAAGCAATTCCTAAATCTTTAAAAGCCTTTTTATTTATTTTATGATATCTATCGACAATATCTTGAGGGCTTACACCTTCTTTTTTTGCTCTTAGAGTAATTGGAACCCCATGTTCGTCCGATCCACAAATAAATGCAACATCATTCCCTTTTAACTTTAAATAGCGAACAAAAATATCGGCAGGCAAATATGCTCCGGCAATATGACCAATATGTAACGGACCATTAGAATATGGTAAAGCCGAAGTTATTAAGTATCTTTTATTTTCCCCCATCATGCAAAATTTATATGTATTCAACTTTTCTAATTTGCAAATATACTTAAGATTATGTTTTATACTATAATGTTTAAAACATAATAAAACGATATTATAAAAATTTGTCAATTGTTACATTATTAATAACTTTGAATAAACTATTGTTCTTTTCTTTTAAGAGACACAAATTTAAAATTTATTTTATAAATATATGATTACTCCGGCATTCCTAAAAAAAGGCAATAAAATTGGTATTGTTGCACCTGCGCGAAAAATTTCTTTACAAGAAATTACTCCTGCAATAAAAATTATAGAAAGTTGGGGTTTCGATGTCGTGCTTGGAAAAAACCTTTTTAAATCGAAAAACCAATTTGCAGGAACCGATAAAGAACGTACAGACGATATGCAAGAAATGCTAGATAATAAAGAAATTAAAGCAATATTTTGTGCTCGCGGTGGTTACGGAACTATACAAATTCTTGAATATTTTAATTTCGACAAATTTATTAAATCGCCAAAATGGCTTATTGGTTATAGCGATATTACAGTATTACACTCGTATATTAATTCTGTTTTAAAAATAGAAACTTTACACGCTTCTATGCCAATAAATTTTGCAAATAACAATAATAAATCGCTAGAATTATTAAAATCAACTTTAACCGGAAATAAACTTTCGTATAAAGTAAATGCACATAAATTTAATAAATCCGGAACAGCTATAGCCGAAATTGTTGGAGGAAATTTATCGGTTTTATACAGTATTGCCGGAACAAAATACGATATAGAAACAAATAATAAAATTCTTTTTATCGAAGATTTAGACGAATATTTATATCACATAGATAGAATGATGATGAATCTGAAATTAAGTGGAAAATTAAACAACTTAAAAGGACTTATTATTGGAGGAATGAATGATATGAATGATAATAAAATACCATATGGCAAGTCTGCCTATCAAATAGTATACGATATAATAAAAGATTACAATTTTCCCGTATGTTTCGACTTTAAAGCCGGACACATTGAACCTAACCTACCAATTATTTTGGGAAGAAAAATATCGTTAAATATTAATAAAAATGTAATTATTGAGTTTATGAATTAATAATTCTAACTTCTTTATAATCGGATGGAATTATAAAAACAGAATTATTAATATTTTCGGGCTTAATTTTAACAACCTCTATCCTATTTTTTTCTTTTCGCAACAATGTTCTTTCAACAGTAAGCATAGGGAAAAAACCGTAACTTTCAGATATCCGACTAAAAAACATGAAATTCTCATTTGTTCTATTTAATATCTTAACTAATTTTTCGAAAAAATATAAATCATTACTCGTTACCCAAAATGCAATTTCTGTATTCTTTTTTGTGTTTTTTACTCTCCATTGATAACACTTAAATCCATTAACCATACGATTATTACTCGATTTTATTACCATATAATTATGTAAATCATTATTTACAGATTTTACTTTAATATTAGCATATGCCTTATTTTTAGAATCTAAAACAAAAACCGTTTCCTTATCAGTATCTATTAAAAGAGATTTTAATAGTTTATTTTCTTTATTAAACTCGTCTATTCGAACATTTTGATTTTTTACTTTATAAGTATAATAAAATGTGTTATAACAATTTTTTTCAACAATATTTATACTCCCTTCGAATGAATTTACATCATTTCTTAAAAAGGAAACTGCAAATAACAATATGCTTAAAATTAATTGATTCATTAGTAAAAAAAATGTTACTTTTATATTTTTATAATATATGAAAAAAAACTAGTAATGTCAAATTTATTTTATGGCACAACACAACATTACCGGTATTAACGGAGAGAAACAAGCAGCTAAATTCCTGTCCGATAACGGTTATATTATACTAGAAACTAATTGGCGACACAGGAAAAAAGAAATTGATATAATTGCTAAAATCGATAAGCTAATTGTTATTGTAGAAGTTAAAACCAGAAGCAGCGAATATTTCGAAAATCCCAAAGAAGCCGTAACAAAAAAAAAACAAAAATTTATTATCGAAGCTGCCGATGCTTATGCTCAAGAATTTGATATAGATCTGGAATTTCGCTTCGACATTATATCGATACTATTAAAAAACAACAAATATGAAATTGAGCACATTATAGATGCTTTTCAAGCAAGTTTATTATAAAATATTATTTTTAACAATATATTCCCATTATCGATGAGAAAATTATTTACACTATTGCTCCTTCTATCACTCAATTTTTGTGGATATACTCAAGAAGTATATCATCATATCTCGAACACATCGATTTACGAATTTCTCGACGAGATGGCAACACTTAAAGTAATAGAACTAAACTCTGCTATAAAACCATATTCGAGAATATTTATAGCACAGAAACTCTATGCTATACAAAATAGCAATTGCGAATTAAATAAACGACAAAAAAAAGAATTGGAATTTTATCTAAAAGATTTTAATAAAGAAATTAAACCAAATAAGAATTATAATAAACGTTTAGATTTATATAATTATAAAGATTCTCTTTTCTCGCTAACAATAAATCCTATTGGGGGTATAGAATACCTTATGAACGACAGTGGTAGTTATCATCATCGATGGAACGGAGCTGAAGCATGGGCATATATAGGTAAACATTTTGGTGTATACGCCAGCTTACGCGACAATCACGAAACTACAGTATTAACACGAGAAAACACATTAAATCAACGAATGGGCGGAAATTACAAATTCCCATCTGATGGCGGTATCGATTATAGCGAAATGCGTGGTGGAATAACTTACTCGTGGAACTGGGGTGCAGTATCTATTGTAAAAGATAATTTCGAATGGGGAACAAATTATAATGGAGCAAATATTTTCTCGGGACGTACACCTTCTTTTGCTCAAATAAAATTTCGTTTAAAACCAACAGAGTGGTTCGAGTTTAATTATATTCACGGCTGGTTGGTATCGGAAGTAGTTGATAGTGCAAACAGCTATATCTTTACAAATTCGTACGGCACCAACAGACGAGATGTATTTCACGATAAATATATTGCTGCAAATATGTTTACCTTAACTCCTTTTAAAAATTTTAAAGCTTCGTTCGGAAATTCAGTAATATATAGCGACGATGGTGTAAAATTACAATATCTTATTCCCATAATGTTTTACAAATCGGTTGACCACACATACAATGCCACCGACAGTAAAGGACGTAATGTAGGACAGAATTCGCAGATGTTTTTAGATATTAGTTCGCGAAATATAAAAAAACTACATCTGTATTCTACGCTTTTTGTTGACGAATTGTCGGTTTCGCGCTTTTTTAACGACGAGGAATCGAATTTTTGGAGCTTAAAACTTGGCTTACAAATTGCCGACCTTATTCCGAATACATTTATTACTGCCGAATATACTAAAAGCACACCATTAACTTATAAGCACAACATTCCTACAACCACTTTCGAAAGTAACGGCTATAATCTGGGGCACTACCTAATGGACAACAGTAAAGAATTATATTTTGCTGTAAATATTAAACCTATTAAAGGATTAAATATTAAGATTGATTATCTAGATGCTAAAAAAGGAAAAGACTACGACAGTCTTGGAGGCGATCGCTTAGGACTACCTTTTATTGACTCAACGGAATGGGAAAACAAATCGTTCTCGGTACAAGCAAAATACCAAATAATAAACGATGGATATATTTTTATTAAATATTTAAACAGCAATATCCAAGGCGATTTAAATACTTACACTCCCGACATGTTCCACGGGAAACAAAACACATTGTCGATGGGAATAAATTACGGATTTTAATGGGGCTTTTAGTAATATTCGGTCTCAGTAAGAATCTAAATATTTACATATTCAAAACAAAAGCAATAACAGAAAAATTCACGCCCTGATGCCCTGATTATCAATAACAAAAAAACATCCTATAAATTAAATTATAGGATGCTGGTTTTTATTTTAAATTTTTGGGAATGCTAATTTTCAAATTCCCATTCGAATCCATCTTTTTTATCGCGAACAACAATTCCTTTTTCGGCAAGTTGATAGCGTATTTTATCGGACAATTCGAAATTCTTATTTGCTTTTGCTTCTAAACGTATATTTAAAAGCATGTCTATTAATTCGCCGCTAATAGAATTTTCGCTACTTTCCTTTTCTTCATTTACTAATCCCAAGATATCGTAAACAAATGTATTATATAATTTTTCTAGTTTCTCGATATTTTCTTTATCAATCTCTAATTCTCCTGAATATACCGAATTAATTATTTTTACAATATCGAAAAGATGCGAAATTAGTATCGGAGTATTAAGATCATCGCTAATTGCATTATAACATTTCTGTTCGTACTCATCGATATTTACCATCGATTTATTACCGGCAACTAATTTCTTTAATGTTTCTCCGGCTTTTAACAATTTGTGAAGTCCCTTTTCTGCTGCCATTAATGCTTCGTTAGAAAAATCGACAGTACTACGATAATGTGCCTGCAAAATAAAGAAACGGATAGTCATTGGACTATAAGCCTGATTTAACACTTCATTCTCGCCTGTATATAATTCGTAAAGAGTAATAAAATTACCTAAGGATTTTCCCATTTTTTGTCCGTTAACAGTAATCATATTGTTATGCATCCAATATTTTACCGATTCCTCGCCATTTGCAGCTGTTGATTGTGCTATTTCACATTCGTGATGCGGAAACAAAAGGTCTAATCCTCCCCCATGAATATCGAATTTCTCTCCAAGATATTTTGTACTCATAACCGAACATTCAAGATGCCATCCCGGAAATCCATCGCTCCATTCCGACGGCCAACGCATTATATGTTCGGGGCTTGCTTTTTTCCAAAGAGCAAAATCAAAAGGGTTTCTTTTTTCGCTTTGTCCGTCAAGAACACGAGTATTCGACAATAAATCTTCTAACTTACGACCTGAAAGTTTTCCGTAATTGTAATTTTTATTATATTTCTCTACATCGAAATATACTGATCCGTTAATCTCGTACCCATATCCATTTTTAAGGATTTTTTTCACCATTTCTTGCTGCTCGATAATATGTCCCGATGCTTTTGGTTCGATACTTGGACGAAGAACATTTAAAGAATCCATATTCTCATGGTATCTATTTGTAAAATATTCTACTACTTCCATTGGTTCAAGTTGTTCTAGGCGAGCTTTTTTTTCGATTTTATCTTCACCCGAATCAGCATCGTTTTCTAAATGTCCAACATCGGTAATATTACGAACATACCTAACTTTATAAGCTAAGTGTTGTAAATATCGAAATAAAAGATCGAAAGTAATTGCAGGGCGAGCATGCCCCAAATGCGCATCGCCATATACAGTTGGCCCACATACATACATTCCAACATAAGGAGAATTATTTGGTATAAATTTTTCCTTTTTTCTACTTAGCGTATTATAAATAGTAAGGTCTTTCATGTTCTTATTTTTTACTGTTAATACATTTCTAAATTCAATAGTTTTATGAAAAACGCAATAATTTAAAAACTCAAAACAAATTCAATTATCATATAGAACTTACTATACATAATTTGTTCTGATAATTTACAATTATTAATATCGAATTTAAAGCACAAAATTAATAATATTGTTAAGAAAAGTAATAAAAATACATTCATATATACATATTTGCATTTAAAATAATGTTTTTTATCTTTACAAGGTATCTGTAATATATTTTTTAAAATATTACTAAACAGAAACCAATAATCATAATATATGTTATCAGAAAATTTTATTGAATACATTGAGTCCAGTATAAAAGAAAACTGGGAACTTCCTGCTCTTTCCGACTACAAAGGTAAGTGCTTTAAATACAAAGATATAGCCCGCAAAATTGTTCGTATTCACATTATGTTTGAAGAATGTGATGTGAAAAAAGGCGATAAAATAGCTTTAATTAGTAAAAATTCCGCTAACTGGGGAATGACTTATTTAGCAATAATAACATATGGAGCAGTGGTTGTTCCAATTCTTCCCGATTTTTTACCTAACGATGTTCATCATATTGTTAATCATTCCGATTCGGTTGTTTTATTTTCGGGTGATCCGATATGGGAAAATCTTAACGAAGAAAGTATGCCCAATCTAAGAGCAATATTCTCTTTAAACGACTTTAGATTGTTAATTGAAGGAAATCGTGAAAATATTCAGAAAAAATATAATAAATTAGATGAGATTTACGCAAAAAAATATCCAAACGGACTTAGTGCAAAATCCTTTAATATCCAGAAAATTTCAAATAAAGAAGTTGGTGTTTTAAATTACACATCAGGAACAACAGGTTTTTCTAAAGGAGTAGTTTTGCCATTAAACAGTTTAGCCGCAAATATTAGGTTTGCCATAAATAATATGCCATTAAAATCGGGTGATAATATTGTTTCGTTTTTACCCCTTGCACATACTTATGGTTGTGCTTTTGAGTTTTTATGGCCTTTTACAATAGGATGTCATATTCATTTTCTTACACGAACACCTTCGCCAAAAATTATTATTCAGGCATATAAAGAAATTCGACCTAATTTAATTCTTTCGGTACCGCTTATTATGGAGAAAATGTACAAAAAACAAATTCTTCCAGCTTTAAATAAGCAATCGCTGAAGCTTATGCTTAAAGTACCTTTACTCAACAAAACAATTCTAAATAAAATAAGAGCTAAATTAGTTGATTCTTTTGGTGGTAATTTCCACGAAATAGTTATTGGAGGAGCTGCGCTTAATAAAGAAGTAGAAGATTTCCTTCATAAAATTAAGTTCCCTTTCTCTATTGGATATGGAATGACAGAATGTGGTCCTTTAATTAGCTATTCAAACTGGGACATAACAAAATTAGGCTCTTCTGGTAGCATGGTCGATACTCTTGATATAAAAATAGATTCGGAAGACCCATATAATGTTGTTGGCGAAATAATGGTTAAGGGAGAAAATTTATTCTATGGTTATTATAAAAACAAAGAAGCTACCGAACATGTTCTCGCTAAAGATGGTTGGTTCCATACCGGTGACCTTGGTATAATCGATAAAGAAAATTTTGTTTTTATTAAAGGACGTAGTAAAAGTTTACTATTAGGTGCATCGGGAGAAAATATTTATCCCGAAGAAATTGAAGCAAAACTAAACAATTTTCAATATATTCAAGAATCAGTTGTAATTCAAAAAGGAACTCAATTAATTGCCTTAGTACATCCCGATTACGACTCGGTTGATAAAGACAAAATATCTGAAAAGAAACTATTAGAACTATTAGAAAAAAATAAACATTTAACAAATCAAACTTTTCCAAAACATATGCAATTATCAAAAATTGAATTGTATCCCGAAGAATTTGCAAAAACACCAAAACAAAATATTAAACGATATTTATACACAGCTAAAGATTATTAATTTATAATTATAAGATGGGGTACAAAAAGTGAAATTTTAATTTAATTTATCATATTGAGCGTGGTCAAAATATCTCATTTTTAAACTGACAGACTAACTTCGTTGAGCTCGTTTCTTTGACTTCGCTCAGAATGACAATAATCCGGATTTTTGTACACCATCTTTATATCAATACAATGTACAAATTAAATCGTTATAGAATACAAGCATTCTTTTGCCCATATATTATGATTTTATATCTTTGAAATACAAAATATTGTTAAATAAAAATACATGAAGCAATTTGCAATAATTGTAGCAGGAGGAACAGGAAAAAGAATGAAAAATTCTTTACCTAAACAATTTCTTTCTATTAATAATAAAATTATTTTAATGGAAAGTATAAAAGCATTTTATAATTATAATTCATCGATAAATATAATTGTTGCACTACCCGAAAACCAAATTGAATATTGGAAAGAATTATGTACAAAATACGATTTTAATATTAAGCACTCGATTGTAACAGGAGGAAGAACTCGTTTTCATTCGGTAAAAAATGCTCTTTCATTAATCGATTCCAATAGTATTGTTGCTATTCATGATGCTGTTCGTCCATTGGTTAATTACAATACTATTTCGGAGAGTTTTAGAATTGCAAAAGAGAAAAAAAATGCTATTCCGTATATCGATTTGGTAGATTCGGTAAGATTTGTTGATGATAAAAATAATAAACCTGTTGATAGGGACAATTATAAACTAATACAAACTCCACAAACATTTTATGCAAAAGACATTATAAATGCATATAAGCAGACTTATAATAAGAACTTTACAGATGACGCATCTGTTGCAGAAAGCAAGGGGATAAAAATCAACTTAATAAAAGGAAATCGTGAAAATATAAAAATTACCAATCAAGTTGATTTAGTTATTGCTACAGCACTTTTTAATTATTTATTAGAATGAAAAACAAATAGTGGAATATTAGAATGAAAAAACACTTTTTTAGCTAAACTGGGATTAAATAATTTTGCTATTATATTTCTTTTATGAGTAACCATTGCAAGTATATCAATTTTCTTTTTGCGAATATATTTCTGAACCCCAATTAAAAAGTCATCTTCTTCTATAATTGCACACTCAATTTCATAATCTTTATAATCTTTTTTTAAATTATCTTTAAAATTATCCATTTTAGCTTTATCCCATTGTTTGGTTTTTAAATTACCAATATGTACACAAAACAATCTGAAGTCGAAAGAAGAAATAATATTCATTAACTTTCTTATAGCCATATTGTCCGATTCGTCGAAATTAGTAGCGTACATAATATTTATTGTGTTAATGCCCAAATAAATAGCATCTTCGGGGATAGCCAAAACAGGAACTTTGGTGTTTTCAATAACTTTTACGGCAACACTACCAATAAGGTCGTTTTCTTTTTCGCCTTGTCCTCTGGTTCCAATAATAATAACTTCGGGTTTATATGCTTTGCTCATTTCAACAATTTCGTCGGAAGCTACACCCCTAACTAAAGCATAATCGATTTTTACTCCTTGTATATTATCTTTTTCAAGTTTATCTTTCAAATCGCAATAAAACTTTTCCATATTTTGTTTTGCTCGCAATTCTATTTCGCGAATAATTTCATCCATATTTACCTGATAATAATACGTATCGGTTAATGGCATAGAATTAACAACGGGATTGTAATATACATGAAGTAATTTTATTTCGGCATTAAGTTTTTCAGCTAATCCAACAGCATATTTGCATGCATTTATTGAATAATCGGAAAAATCTATAGGAACAAGTATCTTTTGAACATTACTATCAAAAGTCTCATCAGGCGAATCTCTGTTTTCGTCGCGAATTTTCTCATTTACTTTCTCTACAATTCTAAGAGCTTTTTCTAAGTTTTTTGAGCTAACTCTTACTTTTACCCCTCCGGGAACAGCAGAATGAATAATATTAATATCTTTTAAATAACATTCAATACCTTCTGCTTCCAAATGCCCTTTAATAACCTGAGCCATGGAAAAAGTATGTATCGCTATTGTAACAAATTTCTCTTCCATAACAAAAATGTTTTAAATTAAATTTATACTTCTATTGACTTTACCCAAAATCGTAAACTCCAAATTTTTCTAATAACTTAACAAGAGCCGGTTTTAAATTATCGGGAACATTAAAAACTAAATTCTCAAAATCTGGAATAGCTTGCCTGTTTATAATAAGACTAGACGAATCTTTTGGTGTAGCAGGAATTGTATATTTCCCAATATATGGCAATAATTTCCAACATTCTTTATTGTCGTTAAATAAGGCTAATACTTCGAAAGCAATAATTAATATTTTTGCTCTATTTAGTTTATCGTTTTTTCGAAGTTTAGCTATTTGGTTTTCAATCCAATTCCCAGTTACTTGATATTTAACAATATCGACTATACTAAATGCTGAACCAAGCAAATTATTTTTATACTCGGCAAATTTCTTGTAGTAATTCTTTAAATTTTCGTTCGGGTAATCATTTTTCCATTTTTCCGATAAAAAATCAAGAATATACATTGATGAAATATGGGCAATTATTTCGATAAACCAATTACTAATGCGCGGATCACAATAAAGCTTACTAAATACTTGTGTATATTGAAAAGCTATTTGATTATAAAACAAACCGGAAACATTTAAACCAATTTTATAATAATCATTATGTAAGGGCCAATATAAAGTTGGACCATATAACTGATCGTTAACTATTTGTATTTTTTTAAATCCTAATTGTGGTCCGGCAGGTATTAGTTTATCAAATTCATCTACTATATCGTTTATTACAAACAACATAGATTTGTTCAATTTTTCATCTTCAAAAACATTAATTTCTACCGACCAATTCTTCATAATGTATATATTTTAATTAATAATAACTTGCGGAAAGCCCAAAATAACATTAATTTCAGGCAAAAAAGAGAGTGAAAATATTATTGAAATAAATTACAAAAAATAAAATAAAAAAACAAATAAAACATCCTTAATTTTGAAAATTACTAAACACATTTGTTGTATTAAATTTAATATCCTGTAAAGTACATTTATATTGAGGGTTTTTACTCTGTTGTTGGGTTATATGCAATAGGGATTGCACTGATATAGATTATAGAAGTAAAAAATGTAATTTTTCTTAGCAAACGGAGGCGACGAAACAAAGCCCACGTATTGATTAGAAAAATACATATTTTACAATACAACTATAAGTAAAAGTCCGGTTATTGCCATTAAAATATTAATACTTAAATTATTATATTCGATAAATTTTGAAATGTCTTTATTCCTATGATATGCATATATATAAGTTAAAAATATTATTTTTGTATTTTAATATAATAATACAATATTTTTAAAACACATAAATTTTATTAATAATGACACTAAAACGCAGCACTGTAAAAGATTTGCTTGCATCGACAAATGTTGATCGAGATGTTCATGTTAAAGGTTGGGTAAGAACAAAACGCGGAAATAAAAAAATTGCCTTTATTGCATTAAACGATGGTTCTACAATAAATAATATTCAGATTGTAGTTGATATTGAAAAATTTGACGAAGAATTGATAAAACAAATCACTACAGGTTCAAGTGTTGGTATTACAGGCAAGCTTGTAAAATCGATGGGTAAAGGACAGGCAACAGAAATACAGGGAAGCGAAATTGTGGTTTATGGAACAGCAAACACCGAGACTTATCCCTTACAAAAAAAGGGACATTCGATGGAATTTTTACGCGAAAATGCTCATTTAAGGTTCAGAACAAATACTTTTGGTGCTGTTTTTAGAATTAGACATGCAATGGCTTTTGCTATACATAAATATTTTAACGATAAAGGTTTTTACTATCTACATACTCCAATAATTACCGGTTCTGATGCCGAAGGTGCCGGAGAGATGTTTCAGGTTACAAATTTTGATATTAAAAATACTCCTATAGATAAAAACGGGGATATTGATTTCTCGCAAGATTTTTTTGGTAAATCAACCAATTTAACTGTTTCGGGACAATTAGAAGCTGAACTCGGGGCTATGGCTCTTTCGAATGTATATACTTTTGGCCCTACTTTTAGAGCCGAGAACTCAAATACTCCTCGACACTTAGCTGAATTTTGGATGGTTGAACCAGAAATGGCTTTTTACGATATTAACGATAATATGGAATTGGCCGAAGATTTTTTAAAATATCTTATTAAATATGCCATCGATAATTGTAAAGACGATTTAGAATTCTTAAATAAAATGTTTGATAAAGAACTTATTGAACGACTTGAGTCAGTTGCTACTAATGATTTTAAAAGAATTACATATACCGAAGCTATAGAAATTTTAGAAAAATCGAATCAAAAATTTGAATTTCCCGTAAAATGGGGTGCCGATTTGCAAAGCGAACATGAAAGATATTTAGTAGAAAATCATTTTAAAATGCCTGTAATTGTAATTGATTATCCTAAAGATATTAAGGCTTTTTATATGAAACAAAACGATGATGGAAAAACTGTTGGGGCAATGGATGTTTTATTCCCCAAAATTGGCGAAATTATTGGCGGCTCGCAAAGAGAAGAAAATTATGAGAAACTAACAACCAGAATGCACGAAATGGGAATTCCGGAAAAAGATCTCTGGTGGTATTTAGAAACTCGTAAATATGGCACAACTCCTCACAGTGGTTTTGGCTTAGGTTTCGAAAGATTATTGTTGTTTGTTACAGGTATGAGTAATATTCGCGACGTTATTCCATTCCCAAGAACACCAAAAAATGCTGAATTTTAATTTATTATAAATAAATTTCTCGTTAAGTACAGGATATGTTAAAACAAAGTTTACAACAAAAACTATTACAAAAACTTTCGCCTCAACAAATTCAAATGATTAAGTTGTTAGAAGTTCCAACAATGCAACTTGAACAACGAATTAAAAAGGAGCTAGAAGAAAACCCTGTTCTTGAAGAAGGAAACGATAATAATATTGACGATAATTCTCAAGATAACATTAGCGAAGATAACGTTGATAATAATCAAGATGAGTTTACTTTAGAAGATTATATTAACGACGAAGATGTTCCGGCGTATAAATTATCGGCTAAAAACTATTCAAAAGACGACAAACATGTAGATATTCCGTTTTCTGTTGGAACAAGTTTTCATGAGAATTTAATAAATCAATTAAGCTTAAAATATTTAGACGATAATGATTATCAATTAGCACTATATTTAATTGGAAATGTTGATGATAGCGGTTATATCAGACGCAGACTTGATTCTATAGTTAACGATTTGGCATTTTCGCAAAATATTGAAACTACAGAAGAAAAATTACTCGAAATATTAAGAATAATACAAGACCTTGAGCCTACAGGAGTAGGTGCTCGAAATTTACAAGAATGCTTGCTCCTTCAGATTGAAAATAAAAATCGTAATAATCCTGAAATTGAATTGGTTTGGAAAATTCTTAAGTACTATTTTAATGAATTTACAAAAAAACATTACGATAAAATTATTACTCGCTTAAATATTAGCGAAGAAGAATTAAAAGAAGCCATTAATATAATATTAAAACTAAACCCTAAACCAGGTGGTAGTTTTACCGATATGCAAGAGAATAATATTCAAACAATAATGCCCGATTTTTTTCTCGAAAATATTGATGACGAATTACAATTATCGCTTAACTCGAAAAATATACCCTCGTTAAAAGTTAGCGATACATATACCGAAATGCTTAAAGCATATAGCAATAATAAAAAAGCTAACAATAAAGACCAAAAACAAGCTGTTAGTTTTGTAAAACAAAAACTCGATTCTGCAAAATGGTTTATTGATGCTATAAAACAAAGACAAAATACTCTCCTGCTTACTATGAATGCTATAATAAATTATCAGCACGATTATTTTCTCGAAGGAGACGAATCGAAATTAAAACCAATGATTTTAAAAGACATAGCAGAAAAAACAGATTTAGACATTTCTACTATCTCGAGAGTTGCGAATAGTAAGTATATTCAAACTCATTTTGGCACATTCGCACTTAAATACTTTTTCTCAGAAGGCTTAACAAATACTAGTGGAGAAGAAGTTTCGACACGCGAAATAAAATCGATACTTAAAGAAAGCATAGAAAACGAAAATAAAAAGAAACCCTTAACAGATGAAAAACTAACAGATTTATTGAAAGAAAAAGGATATAATATAGCACGACGTACAGCGGCAAAATATCGCGAACAATTAAATATTCCGGTAGCTCGTTTAAGAAAAAAACTTTAAGTAATTATAAACTCTTTTTATTACTAATATGAATTCAACAATAAATAATTTTTCAAAATTTTTTTCGTTTGTCTTTCATCCTTTAATTATGCCAAGTATTGGTATTTTAATACTATTTAACTCTAATTCGTATATTAATTTTCTAACTTTCGATGCAAAAAAAATAATTTTTTTAATTGTATTTATTAGTACTTTCCTATTACCCTTACTATTTGTTCCTTTTTACTTTTTTCATAATATTATTAAAAATCTAGAAATGAGTAATCATAAGGAAAGAATTATTCCTTTTGCAACTACTTCTGTGGTATATTTATTTTGCTATTTTTTGTTACATCGTCTTGCTGTTCCAATTATTATCGAAAGCTTTATTTTAGCTTCGTTTATTACAATTCTTGTTTTATTGATTATTTCTTATAAATGGAAAATAAGCGCCCACATGATTGGCATTGGGGGACTTGCCGGAACAATTGTTGGTTTTTCGTTTCTTTTAGGAGTAAATCTTATGTTTTATTTATTACCAGTAATTATTCTGTCGGGTTTAATTGCTTCATCGCGAATGATTTTAAAAACACATAATCCACCTCAAGTTTATTCCGGATGGATTATTGGATTTGTTGTTACATCAACAAGCTTGTTAGTTTTAAGCTAATTATAATTCATTCCCGACTTACAACTCTAACAGGATTAATAAAAACCCCTATTAATCAACTCTGTTGGATATAGTAATTTGATGAAATCTATCGGTCCTGCGTTAAGTTACATGTGGGTCTTCGCCCCGTTTATTTATTTGCCGTTAATAAGTTTAAAGATAGGATTTTTTGTCGAATCGCTACCCTACGCCCCGCTTGAATTTGGCGCCGTATTACCACCCGTTTTTTGTTTAATCGTAGTGATATCTACATTTTGTAATTAATATTTCATTTTCATTAACTTTGTATATCAATCGATGTTCTCCATCAATTCTTCGAGACCAAAATCCTTTGTATTTATATTTCAGAGCTTCAGGTTTGCCTATTCCATTAAAGGAGTACGAGAAATTTCTTTTAATAAATTATTTATCCTTTTTAGCATTTTCTTATCAATTTTTTCCCAAGATAAATGATCTTCCCAAGATTCATCTACAAATATATATTTCATTATTCAATGATTTCTTTTTCAAATGATGAACCTTTTTTTAATTTTCCGATTGCAGAGTCCAATCTTTTCTCATTCGCCTTTGATGATAACTCATGTTGTGTTGCACATAATGAATTATATTCATCCAAAGACATTATTACAACACCATTATCTTTTCCACGATTGATTATCAAAGTCTCAAAGTTCTCTGTAACTCTGTCAAGATACCTTTTAATATCTCTTCTGAAACTTGAAATTGTCGTTGTAAGCATAACTTTTTAATTTTAGTACACTGTTATGTACAAATATATGTACAAAATATAACAAAGTAAAATTTGCACAAACTTATTTTTTTTCGACAAAATGGGTGGCAACTATATTGTTAATAGCTTCTAAAAGTAATTCGTGAGAATTAAAAATATCATTACACGAATATTTACGACATTTACCTAATGCATTATTTACATCGAAATAATTTTGCCTTTCGTAATAAAACCAATTTTGTTTTTGTAAATAATTTGCTAAATATTCTTGTTCGGTTTGCCCGGGTGTGGGAACCAAAATTGCTTTTTTATTTAATGCCATTAAATCCATAACTGACGAATATCCCGAACGACAGATTATTACAGAAGCCGATAGAATCAGTTTTTTTAATTTATTGCTATTGCAAATATCAAATACGGTAATATTATTTTTAAAACTATAATCTTCTGCCTTTATATTTGTGCCACGAACTAATACAATTTTTTTATTTACATTACTTAATTGCTTTAATAAAATACTCTCGAAAATCGAGCGCTGCGGCTCGGGTCCCGATAATACGCAAAGTATATCAATCTTATTATCTGTTGTTATATTTTCGTTACTTAATAGAAATCGCGAAAGCGGACCAATAAATTCTGCATTTGGGGAAATAGGATATTTATGCGATAAATCTCCGGAGAGATTTCTAATATCATTAAAATCGGGAATCCAACATCTGTCGAATCTCGAAACTAATAATCGAATAAATAAATACAAAGAATATTCAAATATCTTAAATCCATTGGGGAGTTTTATCATACTCTGATGGGTAATAAATATACTGTGCACATGTTTGTTCCATAATCCATAACGATTATCGGAAATTACTATATCGATATTATGAGCTACAATAATTTTTTTTAATAAGAAATGCTCTTTTATTGTATGATATAAAATTTTGGGAATAAGCGCTAAAAGTACAAAAAGTTGGGATTTCCGCTTCGAAAATTTTACTTTATACGAGGGTAATAATAGGGTTTTAATATTGGGAAATTCGCACTTCAAAAAATTTATAATATCAATATCGGCTGCAAGAATAACATCATAACCCTTTTCTATTAAATAAAATATTATTGGAACTACTCTACTTGTATGACCCAAACCCCAATTTAACGGACAAACTAATATGTTTTTAGATTTTTTCAAATTTCCTATGTCATACTTATAAATATTTATATAACAAAGTTAATATTATTTACAAATTCATTTCTCACAAAAAAAAATATTATTTATTGACAAAAAATTACTTATAGCAATTAATTATTTCTTAATTATTGAATAACAACTCTGGGCTTTACCAAAAAACAAAAGGCTATTGCCCTGTTATTATGATAATTATCATTGTTTATTTTGTTTATACAAATATCTTTGTACTAATTATTTATACCCCAGAAATTATGGAAAGTACAATAAAACAATATTGTTGGAAAGAGAAATACACCTTAAATGTTGAATTTCTCGACGAACAACATAAAAAGTTTTTAGATATAATTAATCTTTTAAAAAAACATATAACAAATCAAGATTTTAATAAAGAAAGTATCTCGAAAATATTTTATTCGTTAGTATATTATGCCGAAAATTATCTTGTAAAAGAAGAAATATATTTGAGTAATAGTAAGTATCCGAAATTCGACGATCATAGAAAAGAACATAATGTTTTTATTAATAGAATAATTATATTTCAAAGCGATTTTCGAAACAACAATAAAAATATTTGTATAAATATGTTGTTATTTTTAGAAAACTGGTTCGATAATCACATATTAATTAAAAATAAAGAATTTGCAGAATATTTAATTAAAAATAATATTAAATAATTAAGAAAATAAATAACTATAATAACGGAAGTACATCACTGCTTTCTGTAATTTGTAAGTTTTTAAAATCAATATTAGTAATTAAATTTAATCCGGGTTTCTTCCCTACTTCCAAGCTACCATAAACATTATCGATATTAAGTGCTTTTGCTCCATTTATAGTTGCCCATTTTAATAACTCTTCTAATTCAATTTCGGGACATTCTACTATTATTCTTTTTATCTCGTCGAGGATAGACAAATTAGTGTTAGAAGCAAGACTATCGGTACCAAGTGCTATATTTTTTACATGCGCTCTTATAGTTTTAATATCAGCAAGATTATTCTCTATATATTCGTTTGATAATGGGCATAGTACCCAAAATAATTTATTGTGATTTTTCTTTGCATTAAGAATGTCGTTCTTATCTGAGAAACAATTATGAATAAGCAAGATATTACTATTTTTCGGCAATAATTCCATTAAATAACTTAATGAACTTTTTCCCTTTGCTTTCCAATCGTTTAAACTATTTTCCTTCTTACTAAATAAATCAAACAGTTCTCCGGTTTTATTAAAAAACATTTTATTCTCTTCCTTACTTTCTTGATTGTGAATACTTATTATGCTATTGTTTTTTTTATTGTGCGAAAACACAAGTTTAAAAAGTTTCTCAGACACAGAATATGGTGCATGCGGAGTTATTGATGCAACCAATTTATTGCTTTCGAATTGATTTAATATTTCTATACTATCGTTAATAATGCTTTTTGCATTTACAGTCTCCAAACCGAAACATTCTACAAAAGTGTGGTAATATAAAGAGCTGCTTTTTTTTACTTCCAAACTATCGGTATTGTTTGATATATCGCCAACAGCAACAATACCATTGTTTTTCATTAGTTTATCGGCACGTTTAGCTGCATCGAAAATTGTATTATATTTAGCATTTCTATTTTGCACTATTTTAGTGATAAACTGTGGAAGTCCGACATTTTTTTCAATTACATTTTTAAAATGCGATAACTCCAGATGACAATGAGCATTAATAAATCCGGGAACAATAATACCGTTATAAAATTCTAATTTTCTCGATTCGCTTAATTTACCTTGAGTATCTATAATATTTAGAATATTACCATAATCATCAACCTCAACAATTCCATTTTTAATAGGCTTATTGCTTATCGGGAAAATATAATTAGCCGAAAATCTTCTCATATCAAATACTTACTTCTTTGTTTCTTTATTTTCTTCTTCTTCGCCTTTTAATTCTGTTTCCATTCTATTAAGTTTATTCAGAACTTCATTATATATTTTATCGTATTTATTAATATCGTTAGTATAATAAATTATCGAAGAATCGAATTGAGCTCTTGTATAACCGTGATTTTTAAATATTTCTGAATATAAATTAATAGTGTCGTGTCGTGTTATTTCTCTACGAATATTTACTTCATTCATCATTCCATCTAACAAATGGATATCAACAATAATTGAAACAAATTCGTCGTTTGGAATAACATATTCCGGAAGTTTTTCGTTTTTACTGCATCCTGCTAATAAAATAGTAAATACTAAAAATTTAATTTTCATAATATTACGTTTTTCGCGTTTTTAAATATCTGCAATATTAAAATTTATATATAAAGATACATTTATTAAATAAAAGATAATAATTAGCAAAAGCAAAGTGAGGATGTCCAAAAAGCTTAGATTATTGTCATTCTGAACGAAGTTGAATAACCGAGAGAAACGAGCTCAACGAAGTTAATCTATCAGTTTAAAAATGAGATGTTTCGACAAGCTCAACATGACATAAACAACTTGAAACTTTACTTTTAAGGTATTCTTATCATAAAATATTTTACAATATTCTATTTATTTAATTGTTGTCGAACAATTCTTGCAACATATTTTCCAATAATATCGAACTCCAGATTAACAATAGTACCTTCTTTTATTTGATGAAAATTTGTTAAATCGTAAGTAAAAGGGATTATTGCAACTTCGAACGAATTATCTTTTGAGTTTACAACAGTTAAACTAACACCATTAACAGAAACCGAACCTTTCTCAACGGTAATATAATCTTCGAGAGCAGGGTCGTATTCGAAACGGAAATACCAACTACCATCGGCTTCGCGAACATTTGTACATTTTGCTGTTTGATCGACGTGTCCTTGTACCATATGACCATCGAGTAAACTATCGATTTTCATACTGCGCTCTAGATTTACTTTAGAACCTACTTCGAGTAATCCTAAGTTCGACTTATCAAGGGTTTCTTGTATTGCTGTAACAGTAAATGTTTTATTTTCTTTATCGAATTTTACAACTGTTAAACAAACTCCGTTATGCGAAATACTTTGATCGATTTTTAATTCGTTTACAAACGAACATTCCATTGTAATATGCAAATTCGATTTGTCTTTCTCAAGCTTTACAACTTTTGCTGCCTCTTCTACTATTCCTGAAAACATATATCTTTATTTTTAATTTTTATGCGAAATTATGAATAATTGGAATACTATCAAAAAACTAATTAATTATTTAACTCTTTGCTAATTATTTCTGTTATTTTATTAAGTTCTTCTTTGGAAAAACCTGTTTTTTGAAATACAATTTTTCCGGTTTTATCTAAAATAATATTTCGTGGGATATATTTATTTGCAAATAAACTATATATAACTCTATTAGTATCGGGACAAATAGTAAAATTATAGGTCCATTTTTTATAAAAATCTCGAATATCTTTTTCAGAATGTTCTCTTCCAAAACTTAATAATACAAAATCTTTATTTTTAAATATCTTATAAATATCTTTTTCGAGATATGGCATTTCTTTCATACAAATAGGACACGAGGTTGCAAAAAAATTCAGAAAAACAACTTTCCCTTTTAAATCACTTATATTAATGGTATCGGAATTAATTGTTGTAAACGAAAAATCAGGAACCTCCTGTCCTACTTCTGTTAAAGTATTAATTTTAATATCTTTTAGTTCTTCTTTCTCGGCATTATTCTTACTATTACAACTAATAACAGATAAAATAACTATCGCTAAATAAAAAATCTTTTTCAATAGTATGTATAATTTATTAATATTATTTATTCGGTAAATTTAGTGTTTTTTACAATTCAAAAAATAAATTTCTATTATTGATTTTAACTAAATTATTCGGTATAAAAAATATTGTTTTACATTTGCTGAGATAAAACAAATAATGAGTTTCTGATGAATAATAAACCGGATAACAGAATAACTAAATTTATAAAAAAACATCATGTTTTAACATTATCAACATCTAATAACAATATGGCATATTGTGCAAATTGTTTCTATGTATATCACGAAAGTGAAAACGCATTAATATTTACTTCCGATATGCAAACAAAACATGCTCAAGATGCTATAAAACAAAATATTGTGGCTGGTTCAATAGTTTTAGAAACTAATATAATTGGTAAAATTCAAGGCGTTCAGTTTCAAGGACAAATGATACAACCCAAAGAAGAATTACACAAGATAGCTAAAAACGAATACTTAAAACGATTCCCGATTGCTATGCTTATGAAAACAAATATATGGATTGTAAAATTATCGTTCTTAAAATTTACAGATAACAGATTAGGTTTCGGGAAAAAATTAATTTGGGGAGAAATAAAATAAATATATACAAATGATTTTAGTAACAGGAGGAACAGGATTTTTAGGTGCTCATTTACTGTATTATCTTTTAAAAAATAATTATACAGTAAGGGCAATAAAACGAACGAATAGTAACTTAGAATTTGTAAAGAGAATTCTCGCGTACTACACCAACGATTCCGACAATTACTTTAAGAAAATTGAATGGGTTAACGCAAACGTTTTAGATTACGAATCTTTATCGGATAATCTAAAAGATATCGACACAGTATATCATTGTGCAGCTTTCGTATCGTTTTATAAAAAAGATAAAGATAAAATTCTGGAAATAAATGTTAAAGGAACCGAAAATATAGTAAACGCATGTATAGCTAATAATACAAAACTGTGTTTTGTTAGCTCTATTGCAGCCATAAACGAAAAAGATAATAATACTTTTATAGAAACAATTGGCTCAGATAATCCGAGTAATAAATCTACATATGCAAAGAGCAAGTATTTAGCCGAATTGGAAGTTTGGCGCGGAATAGAAGAAGGTTTAAATGCTGTTATTGTAAATCCTGCAGTAATAATTGGTGTTGGAAATTGGGACGAAGGAAGTTCAAATATGTTTACACAGATAAAAAAGGGGATGAAATTCTACACATCGGGAATAACAGCTTATGTTGATGTTCGCGATGTAGCACAAATAATGATTCAACTTGTTGAAAAAGGTATTCATTCGGAACGATACATTCTTTCTTCTGAGAATATTTCTTACCAAAACTATTTTAAACAAATAGCAAATAATATTAACTGTAAAGAACCGTCGATAGAAGCTTCGGGTATAATGTTAAAACTAGCTTACATTTTCGACAATTTACGTTCTAAACTATTTTTCTCGAAACCGGTAATAACAAAAGAAATTATTGAAGCTGCAGTACGAAAATCATACTACTCGAATAATAAAATAATTAAAGAATTAAATTACCATTTTGTTCCTATTAATGAATCGGTTAAGTATATTGCAGAAAAATTTTTAAACGAAAATTAATTATTTATTACTATGATAAAAAAATATCACATTCGCTTATCGATAGCATTAATATTCGGGTTTCTAGAGCTTCTAACAATATTTACTTATAATAATTTTATAGAAAATATTAAATCTGCTAGTTCTGTTGCAAATAAAGATTTATTTCAGGTAATTGCTTTATATCTCGATAAAAGTATGGGAAAGACATTTTTACTATTTTTCTTTGGTTTATTATTTTTGCTGTTTTTGTTAAAGACATATAACACGTATAAAAAAAATTAATTATTGAACTTTATTATCTGAATTTGTGATAATTACAAATCTTTATTATACAAAAATTACAAAATTGATAATTATTTATTACATTTGTAGCCGAATTATCTGAATATCGTTTAGCCTCAATAATAATTAAAGAAAGTATCGTTCAAAAAACATTAAATTACCCCAAAATTCATTCACATAAATAAAAGTGCAAGAATTATTTAATATATATTTAATATTAAATTAATTATTATGTAATAATCAATAACTAACTTGCACAATAAAAAATTAATACAAATACATGACAAAAAAAAAAGAAAAAAGAAAATCAAGCACAAATATAAATAAGAGTGCTCTATCAAATAAAATATTAGGAATTTTCACAAACTATCCCACCAAAACATTTAATTACAAGCAGATTTCGAAAAAAATGGGAATTGACAATTCTGCTATTCGAAAAGAAATAAACAATATTTTACCACAACTTGCAAAAGACAATCAGATTTCGGAGATATATCAAGGTAAATACAAATTAAAATCGAAAGGTGGTTATGTCATCGGTAAGGTTGACCTTACCCAAAAAGGAGCCGGATTTATTATTTGCGACGATAGGGAAGAAGACATATTTGTTAGTCAAAGCAACCTAAACCAAGCACTTAATGGCGACTTGGTAAAAGTATATTTATATGCACAAAAAAAATCGGAACAAGCCAAAGGTGAAGTTGTTGAAATTATTGAGCGCTCGAAAAAGAATATAATCGGAATTATTGAAATATCGAAAAATTATGCTTTTGTTGTTAGTCCAAAAAAACAAATGCCATACGATATTTTTGTACCACCCAGTAAATTAAAAAAGGCAAAAAACGGACAGAAAGTAATTGTACGAATTACACATTGGCCAAAAAATTTTAAAAATCCTTTTGGCGAAATTGTCGAAATACTAGGAAACCCGGGTAACAACGAAACAGAAATGCATGCTATTCTTGCAGAATTCGATTTACCAATTAAATTTCCGGAGAATATAGAACAAGCTGCAAATAGAATATCAGATAAAATAACAAAAGAAGATATTAGTGAAAGACGCGACTTTAGAGATACAACAACAATAACTATCGACCCCGACGACGCTAAAGATTTTGATGATGCATTATCGTTAAAAAAACTTAAAAACGGAAATTACGAAATTGGAATACATATTGCCGATGTAAGTCATTATATTAAAAAAGATTCTATTCTCGATAAGGAAGCATACAAAAGAGGAACATCGGTTTATTTGGTCGACAGAGTAGTACCAATGTTACCTGAACGTTTGTCGAATGGCATTTGTAGCTTACGTCCAAACGAAGATAAACTTTGCTATAGTGCTGTGTTCGAAATCGATGATGATGCTAATATTCGTAATGAATGGTTCGGAAGAACAATTATTAATTCGAACCGACGATTTACCTACGACGAAGCACAAAATATTATAGATACCGGTAAAGGCGATTATTACGAAGAAGTGCTAATAATGAATAAAATAGCACAAATACTCCGCAAAAAACGATTCGATAACGGATCGATTGCTTTCGAAAGAGCAGAGGTAAAATTCAACTTAGACGAAAAAGGAAATCCATTAGGCATTTTCTTTAAAGAACATAATTTATCGAACGAGCTAGTTGAAGAATTTATGCTTCTGGCAAATAAGAAAGTAGCTGAATATGTTGGGAAAGTAGAAAAAAACAAAAAAGCTAAAACTTTTGTTTATCGAATACACGATAAACCCAATCCCGAAAAACTCGAAACATTTTCGAAATTTATTACAAAATTTGGATATAAAATCAATACCGAATCACAAGAGAAGATTACAAATTCGGTTAATAAATTACTTCTACAAGTAAAAGGAGAAAAAACTCAGGATATTATAGAAACTCTAGCTGTTCGTTCAATGTCGAAAGCAGAATATTCTACTCATAATATAGGTCATTACGGATTATCATTCAAATATTACACACACTTTACTTCTCCTATTCGACGATATCCCGATATTATGGTACATCGCTTACTTAGTCATTATTTGAACAATGGGAAATCGAAAAGTCAGGAAAAATACGAGACAAAATGTAAAGATAATCTTGAGATGGAAAAACGTGCAGCAGAAGCCGAAAGAGCATCAATAAAATATAAACAAGTAGAATTTCTAAAAGACAGGGTAGGAGAAGAGTTCGAAGGCATTATCTCGGGCGTTACCGAATGGGGTGTTTATGTAGAACTTAACGACAACAAATGCGAAGGCTTAGTACACATACGTGAACTAGATGACGATTTTTACATATTCGACGAACCCAACTATCGCTTATTAGGTAAAGAAACTAAAAAGTCGTACCAACTTGGCGATAATATAAAAATTAAAATTGCTCGTGCCGATCTTGCTCTAAAACAACTCGATTTTGTTTTGGTATAGTAAACTACAATGTCTTTTAGGTTTTTATAAATCTTGAAGACTTGTTTTAAAATAATAATTAATAACCTTCTATAAACTTAGAATCTTTATTCTATGTTCTAATAATTCCTTAAAATTATCTTTAAAATTAGACTTTAAAAAAGATATTTCTATTAAATCGAAGCATGATGAAATTGCATTTCTTAATTCATTAAGTGTTTTATTCACTATTTTTGTATTAAGTTGTAATCTTTCGTAAGCAAAATAACTAACTAATATAGCATAATTTAAATTCTTTCGTTTACCCATAAGACTCAATGCCGACTCTTCTATATCTTTTCCTAATACAATGCTTGAATTAAGGAAATCGTAAGCAGGAGCCAATTCGATTTTATCATTTTTGGTAATTAAAGAATAATTTTTCAAATGCATATCTTCATTTCCTATCAAGAAATTAAATAAAAATCGTTTATAAAATTTCATTTTTTCTACTTGCGGAAATGTGCAATAATAGTCGATTAATTTTATAATTTTTTCTACCGAATACTCATATTTAGTAGATCTTTTTTCTCCTGCCAATTGTGCAAAATCTTCTAAAGGCAACTTGTTATTTTTTCCAAATCTATCGAATCGTTTTATAAAATACGATAAGCTACCATCTTTTGAATATACCAAGCCATGAATAGGTGTATAAATGCCACATTTTGCTGCCATTTTCATTGTCAAATCTTCATTTTCGGGCAATTGCGGATAAATATGATGCTGGGGCTTAATAATATATTTTCCATTTATATCTACAATTTCAAATTTTGCTTGTTTAAAATTTAAAATAGCATTTAATTTCGGCTGCACTCCCTGAATTGACATTTTTGTCGAACGCACAGCAGCTTCATGCCTTTGTTCTTCGGCAGAATAATTAATATTATTTAAATCGCTAAGATTTCGTGAAAGCAATTTTAATCCTTTTAAAGAATATTTTCCTTCGCAAAGCTCATAGGTAATAGGACAGCGATTCATAATAATTCCTCCACACTAACAGCACCAACAAGATCGGCTCCTATAGTAATAAGTTGACTAAAATAATCGTTTTTATCTAATTTTTTAATTCTTAACAAACCATCAAGCTGAATCCCTTCAGGTAGCAAGCCATCAAAAAAAGAAGGAAAAGAATTAAAAACAAATTCTTTGTCAGCGATTGGCATTGTTAAAGAAATTGGCTCTTCTGTATAATTTTTAGCGTAAGAAAATTTGTAATTCTCATTCTTCTCAAGTTCAATTAAATATCCTGCTAATTTCTTATGCATGTAAACTTTAGCTGTTCTCATATTCTTGATTATATTTATCCATTAAAGGACTATTTAATAATAAAGTAATATTTAATGCTTCTAATATTTGAATAATTGATTTGAATTGAACCGTATCTTTCCCCTTTTCTATATCGAAAACAACAGTTTTTCCAATATCAGCAATATCGGCTAATTCTTTTTGACTTAAGCCCGCTTTTTTTCTGTGATATTTTATAATATCTCCAATATTTTTAATATTTTTCATAATAAATTACCGCTTAAACGGTAAAAATAAACTATTTTTTACAATTATACAATTATAGCAAGTTATTAACTGCACATTTTACTGTTATAACAGTAAAATATGCAGTTAATAACTAAGAATAAAAATTCAATTATAAATTTTCTGTTTAAATAATAAATTAAAATTGTTCGTGCCAATCTTGCTCTAAAACAATGCTAAGATAATTATGTAAACTTAACTACAATAACTCCGTCAAAAGTTTAAATACTGACAAAGTTTTTTAATAATTAAAACTATAGCAAGATATAACAATACACGAATTCGATATAAAACTAAATCTGCAATCTTAAATTTAATTTTGTAACTTTATAAACAACAATATTTCAATTTATTGTATATACTAATTTTACAAATTATGAAAACTATTTTATTTGTATCAATATTATTAATGAGTTTTTCTTCGGCAAATTCGCAAATATTCAAAACACTTAAAAAAATATCGAAAACCGAAACCTTTAAAAATATCAAAAAAGGAACTCTCGATATATTAGAAGACTCAAAAGCTAAAGCCGATATTGATTTTAATTATGCCGTATCGTTTAGCGATAATTCGGGTATGTACGAATCGGAAGAGAAATTAAGTAAATATCGTTCACTGGCTATAGTTGCCTTAAAATCGGACGATTTAAGCAATTTTACTCCCAAAGAAAAAGCACAAAACCTAAACGAATTAGGTGAAAGATTTTACTCTTCGAACCGTTTCAGACCGGCAGAACTTGCATTTTTTAGTGCCTTTGGCATATACGAATATAATCTTATTACCGACACAAAAGATGCCGCTCTCACAATTAGTAATATCGGGCTGGTATTACATTCAACCGGAAAGTACAATTTAGCCGAACAATATACACAAAGAGCTTTAGAAATTAGTAAAAATGTATTAAACGACGACAAAGCTTATGCTACAGAACTTAATAATCTGGCTGTATTATATAAAGATATGGGTAAATATAACGAATCGGAAAAATTAATAAATCAGGCTTTAGATATAAACAAAAATATAGAAGGAACAAGTAGTCTTGCTTATGCTTTTTGCTTAAACAACAAAGCAATATTATTTCAAAATATAGGACGTTACAATAAGGCTAAAGAAATGCTTAACGAATCGATTGATATAGCATCGATGTACCTTAAAGATAAATCGCCAAACTTTATTCGATTAAAAGTAAATCTTGCTCTCTTAAACCAATTGATGAACAATCTCGATAGGGCAGAAGTTCTATATTTAGAATGTTTATCGTTACAAGAAAAACGACTTGGACATAAACATCCCGACTATGCGGCTTTACTACGAAACTTAGCTTCTCTTTATCAGATAAAAGGCGAATACGACAAAGTTGAAAAATATTTGCTTGAAGCTGCCAATATATATAAAGTAAAATTTGGAAGTAAAAATCAATTATATGCTAAAACAATTTCTGAATTAGCAGTATTCTATCAGTTTACAGGGAATCTTACTCAAGCAGAAACATTGCTTAACGAAGCAATAGAAATTCAAAGTAAACGCTTAAGCTCGCATCATCCCGATTTTGTTGCTACAAAAGAAAACTTGGCTATTTTATATTGGCAAAAATCTGATTACCAGTCAGCTTATAGTACATACAAAGAAGTTCTTGATGAATATATTTATCAAATAAATACATATTTTACTCCTATGAGCGAAGATGAAAAATCGCGTTTCTGGGAAAAAATTCATCCTAAATTTTTACGCTTTTATGCTTTTGCCAATCAAGCTAATAACGATATACCCAAAATAAGTAAAGATGTATATAATTATCATATCGCTACCAAAGCATTATTATTAAACTCTACCAGCAAAATAAAAAACAAAATCCTTAATAGCGGAAATCAGGAATTAATAACAAAATATACCGAATGGACCGATACAAAAAAATATCTATCGAAATTATATACCTTATCAGCAGAAGAATTACAAGATCAAAATATTAATATCGATTCAGTAGAATATAATGCAAATAAAAAAGAAAAAGAATTATCGCAATTATCTGCCGATTTTGCTCAAGGTGTTTCGGGTGAACAAATAAAATTCGATGATATAAAATTGGTTTTAAACGATAATGAAGCAGCTATAGAACTTATACGATTTACTAATTATAAAGCTCTAAAAATCGACACATCAACTTACTATCTTGCTTTAGTTATTAATAAAAACTGTGAATATCCCGAGATGATTTGTTTCTCAAATGGTAATGAATTAGAAACTACCAATATAAAAAAGTACAGAAGATCTATGCAAAGAGCTTTCGAGACAAATAATTTTTACGATATTTTCTGGAAACCAATAGAAACACCGACAATTACTTGTAATAAATTATATCTATCCTTAGATGGGATATATAATCAAGTAAATATTAACACCTTACAAGACAGTAACAAACAATTTGTAATCGACAAAAAAGATATCGTATATCTTACAAACACAAAAGATTTAATACACCTTAAAGAAAAAGAGTTATCATCCTTATCGAAAACAAAAAATGCTGTATTGTTTGGCAATCCAAACTATGCTTTAAACTTAAATTGGGACGAAGTTAAAGATATGCCTTTACCTGAACTTCCGGGAACAAAAATCGAAATAGAAAAAATTAATAATATATTAAATGAATATTCCTATAACTCAAAAACATATTTAAAAAACGAAGCAACAGAATCGGAAATAAAACAATTAAATCAACCAGACATTCTGCATATAGCTACTCATGGCTTTTTTCTTGAAGATACCAAAACCGATGCTACAGAAAAAATATTTGGTATCGACCCAATTAAAGCAGCAGCCAATCCATTATTACGCTCGGGATTAATGTTTGCAGGTGCCGACAATACTATTCAGCAAATTGGAAAAAGAGAAAACAAAAAAACTGACGATGGAATACTAAATGCTTACGAAACAATGCTACTTAATCTCGACAACACCAGACTTGTTGTATTAAGTGCTTGTGAAACCGGCTTAGGAGAAATAAAAAATGGGGAAGGAGTATATGGTTTACAAAGAGCCCTACAAATAGCCGGTTCCGAGAATATTATTATCAGCCTTTGGCAAGTTAGCGACGAAGTAACACAAAAACTAATGACCCATTTTTATAAATACTATTTAGAAACAGGGAATACTTCTGAAGCATTTAAAAAATCGCAGATGGAAATTAAAAAACAATATCCCGCACCATTTTATTGGGGAGCCTTTATTTTGGTAAACAATTAGTAATTTAAGACTCCGCCGGAGATTTCGAAATTTTATTTGTAAATTAATTTAAGACTCCGTCAGGTCTTTCAGACCCTGATGGGTCGGCTTGGTTATTAAGCCAACAAAGTCTTT
>CAZDCZ010000032.1:0-32521 GCA_964504155.1 uncultured Bacteroidales bacterium
CTGCATCTTCAATATGATAAGTTACAGTTGTTATTCCATTATTAAAAGCAGTACCCGAAATATCGTTAATGCCGGTAGCAGGAGAATTTCCTGTTGTGGCACCAGTCATCGACCAAGTCTGTAGAGTAACTCCGCAATTATCAGTAGCAGTAGGCGCTATTCCATTTACCACAGCGCTACAATTTCCAGCATCATTATTTACAACAACATCACCCGGACAAGTAATAGTAGGATCTTCTGAATCACCAACATTAACTGTAATATTGTCGTTTCCTTGACAACCATTATCATCGGTTACTGTGTAAGTTAAGTCATAACTTCCTACTGTTGCATTATTAAAAGTAGGAGATTGAATATCTGTAAAATCTAAGGATGTTGCTCCTACATCAGACCATAGATGATTAGTATATGCACCAGAGCCTCCAGAAGGATTTCCGTTAAGTATTATATCTCCAGAAGGACATGTGTTTGCAGGATCCGGTGTTATGTTTGGTGTGGGATTAGGCTCGTTTGTAATTAAAATATCGTTACCCTGTTTTGTACATCCATTGTCATCAATAGCATAAGTTTCATAAGTATCTGCTGACAATCCTGTGAATGAGCCGTCTTCATCATAAGGAGGTCCGGCAGGAATTACTAATAAATCGCTTTTACGAATTAAATAATAATCTATATCACCTGTACCACCTGATGCTGATAAGTCTATTGTAGCATCGCCTGATCCGGCACATTCAGGTTTCGAATTATATGAGTTAAAAACAATTTCTTCAGGTATATTAATATTATCTGGTGGGTTGGTAAAGAATATATCTACGGATTTTGGACCACAGCCATTAGCATCATTTATTCGAACTTGATATAATCCTTGATCTATTCCTGTAGCTATTTTTGTTGTTTGTCCTATCGATATATAATCGGTTCCATTATGTTTGTACCAATCATAAGAATATGGTTCTGTTCCATCTGATGGGTTAGCTTCTAAAGCAGCATCATTCCCGTCGAAACAAGTTAAAGGTGTTTGCACTGTAATACTTCCGGCACTGAGAGATGTAGGTTGCGTAACCGGTTCTGCTTGAGAAACCGATGAGCTTTGATCGATAACTTGAATATAGTAATCATTAGAAGCAGGTAAAGAACCAAAAGTATAATCAGTTAAGGGGGTATTTGAATTATATGCAATTCTTGTTGAACTACCTAACCATGGTGATCCGTCCCATAATTCATATGTGTAATTGGCCGTACCGTTAACATTATATATTCTAATGCTTCCGTTATCAGATTCGAAACAAGTTAAATTAGTTATTTCTGTATCAAATGTAACTCCTTTTGCCCCTTTTGTTTTATAATTTATATTATTAATTTCGATATTACCCGATTTTATGTTTTTTGTGGATATTGGTAATGTAGAAAAGAAATTATTATCTTCATTGCTAATATTTAGGTATGAGTCTTCTTCGAAATATATTTTTTCGAAATATATTTTTGAGTTATTTACATCGAAATGTTTTTCTTTATTTCCGAGACTTTTAAGTTCGTGGCAATTTATTTCCTTTTCATTAACATTAACAAATCCTTCTTTAAATATGATATTTTCTGAGGTATTAAGATTATTTTTTAATACCCAAGAACCACTTCCATTAAATTTAATGTTTGATTTTATTTTTTTTGCAATATTAATATTTTGTTCTTTTTCTTTTGTTTTTAAAACAATATCGCCCCAAAAATCATTTTTAATATTTTCATCGATAACTAAAGAGCCATGTATTTCTAATTGAGCTTTTGTGAGTTTTTTAAATAAAAACGACTTGCTTCTTAGTGTAGGAGTATAATTATTAACTTCCCAAAGGAAATTGTTACAAACTGCAGTGTTTTTTATTAAAACATATTGCTTGTTCGATGAAAACGAATTATTATCGAAAAATACATTGTCGTTTATTGTTGGGATTGAAAATCCTCCGACACCGCCACTTTCTTGTGCCCAATGCGATGTATTGTTCCATTCGCCACTTCCGTTAATCCAATATCTGTCGGCTGAGTAGCTTTGAAAACTAAAAATAACTATAAAAAATAATATCTGCGATAATTGTAATATTTTTCTCATATTTTTGAAAATGAGTTTTTAAATGGCGATTTGTTGATAAATGTAATACAATGTTAATAAATTTTTACGGTATTGTTGGTGTAATTGTTTCAAATTTGTTTAACGCAGATGATTTTATGTGTTTATTTATCAACAAAAAATGCATTTTAAGAAAAATTTTAATTTGTCGTATGTTAATAACTTAGTTAATGTTTTAAACCTTTTGTTATTACTTATTTGATTTAAGGAATTAGAGATAAATTAATTTAAATTATTAATAACATATTTTTTTGTAAGATATTTAACAGGAAACCAAGCAGCAAGCCAGCCAATAATTAATACAGTAATAAAGATAATTATTATATCGATAAAATTCATGGCTACGGGGTATGTATTAATAATAAACGATCCGGCTCCTTTCATTTGAACTATACCAAATTTTATTTGTAACCAACAAACAAATGAACCAATTATTAGTCCAACAATTGCGCCGGCAATTGATATCATCCATCCTTCGTAGAGAAAGATTTTGCGGATTGATTTTAGATTTGCTCCCATACTTTGAAAGGTAGAAATATCGTTTTTTTTATCTATTATTAACATACTTAATGAGCCAATAATATTAAATGATGCAATAATAAGAATAAATGTAAGAATTAAGAATATTGCCCATTTTTCCGATTTCATAATTTTATAGAAAGCTTCGTGTTGTTGAAATCTGTTTTTTACAACAAAATCATCTCCTAAAATTGTTTGTATTTTATTTTGGATATCATCAATATTATAATCTGGTGATATTTTTAGTTCTAACGAGCTAATATTGTTTTTATATTCGAGTAAATCTTTTGCAAAATCTAATGGAACAATAATATATTTAATATCGAATTCTTGCTGAATACCAAAAATCCCTGAAGGGAATATGTATTTTCTATTAAAAGCTTTTTCGGGATTCACAGAAATAGATGCATTTCTTTTAGGAACATAAATAATAATTGGGTCGATATAGTTTAATCCAAGAGAAAGAAACACAGCAACTCCTTGTCCTACAACAGCATATTCTCGATTTTTGTCGTCATGAAGCATAAATTTGCCACCAACAATCATAGTATCTATTCCGGAAACTTTACAGAAGTTTGAATCTACTCCTTTTACAGTAGCAAAATATTGATTATTATTATATTTTAATAGTGCATTTTCTTCTAAAGTTTCAGAAAAGAATTCAACACCATCAAGAGTTTTTATTTTTTCGATATTGGGATTATGATGATTAAAAGTTTTTCCTTCGGCAATCGAAATTTTTAAATCAGGATCGAAAGAGTTATACATCGATTCTATAAGATTATCGAAACCATTAAATACCGATAATACAATTATTAGTGCAGCAGTTCCAATAGCTACTCCAAATATCGAAATAAGAGAAATAATATTAATGGCGTTTTTCGATTTCTTAGAAATCAAATACCTTTTTGCTATGAATAATGGAAAGTTCAAATGTTTATTTTTTTGCTTTTACAATCAATCCCGTACCTTCTGTGTGCGTTTTATTTAAGTCTAATAAGTTTAAAACAAGAAATATTGGAAGCGTAATAATATAATATAAAGGTAAAATAATAAAAAATAACTTGCTAATATTTAGCATAGTTATAGGATATTTCATAGAAATTTTCCAAGATATATTTCCCGGCTTTCCATAAGAATATTTTGCTGAGATATTTTTAAATCCTGCTTTTTCTAATTTATTTGTAATATCGTTTACGTTATATCCATCGCGTACATGTTCGTCGATAAATGTATGTTCGTGTTCATCGTGAACATCTGAACCTCCAATGTCAGAAGGAGTTGAAATTAATAATATTCCGTTTTTTTTAAGCGAATAATAAAAATTTTCAAATACTTTAATATCATCTTCGATATGTTCCATTACATCAACCGAAAGAATTAAATTATAGGTGTTTTCTTTCGAATATTTTGTAAGATCTGCATATTCAAATTTTACTTGATTATTACGATTTATTTTTTCGAAGAAATTGTTACAATCATCAATTTGTTCTTGTTTTATGTCGATACCGGAAATTTGCCATTGATGACATTGTTTAGAAAGGTAATACGAATATTGCCCAAATCCGGAACCTGCATCTAAAATATTAATAGTACCACTAACATTATTTTTAAATTTGTTAATTTCTTTTCTGATATGCCATGCACGTAACAATAGAATATCTAATAATGAATAAAAAATTTTTCTGAGAAAAGTGGAATTATTTACTATTTGTCCAATAGATTTTTTAATTGGGTCGTATCTCATTTGTTATTAATTAGTACAATAAAAAGTGTAAAAAAAAATATAGATAAAAATAGTGTTTTATATGTTAAGTAGATTTTCAATATCTTCAATTTTATCTAATGTGTCGTCTAGAAAGAACTTTAATTCAGGAACCTTGCGTAATTGATGTCTAATTTTTTTTCCTAATTCATAACGGATTTGTTGTTCGTTTTTGTTAATATGAATAATAAGTTCTTCTTTTTCTTGAACAGGGAAAAGACTTAGATATACTCTGGCTACCGAAAGATCAGAAGATATTTTTATTCCTGTAACAGTAACCATATTTCCCTGACAAATTGTATTAGTATTTTTTTGAAAGATAATTGCTAAATCTTTTTGTATAAGTCGTTCTATCTTATTTGCTCTTGTATTATCCATAATGGTAAAGTCAATTAATTACAATATTGTTCAAAATTAAGCAACATTATTTAAAATTTATCCTAAAAATAAAATTTTTAATTTTTTTTTGACTTAATATCGTTTCTATAAGACAAAATGTTTATAAATTATGTGGGAATTAAAATAATAATGCTTTTGAAAGTCTTTAGCCGATAAGTCGAAATTTTTAAGCTTTATAAAAAGAAACATAGTGAAATTTTCATAAAAGACCTTGGTCTAACCCAAAGTCCAGCACGTTTCGCATGTATATATTTAATACAAAAGTTACCAGTTTGAAACACAAAAATACAATTATTTATCATGTAAACAATTGTTAGTTTTTGTTCAAACTCAGGTTTGATTTTTAGAAGTGTAAAAGGACAAAAATAGGAATTACTTATAGGAGATTTCAAAAGATTTACAAGCAAAACAATTATTAATAACCCAAAAGAAAGTAGAAAAGAAATACTGCTTGAGTAATTTATAAAAACCGGAGCACAATCTTCAAATGTAAATAAATATCAATTTTGGAGGTGTAAACCAATAGAATTTTGTAGTAATAAAGTAATAGATGAAAAGATTAATTGTATTCATAATAATCCTGTTGAAGACGGTTTAGTTTACAAACCAGATGATTATGTTTATAGTAGTGCAAGAGATTATAGTGGTAAAAAAGGTATATTGAATGATGTTATTGTTATTAAATAAAAACCACACGATACAATCGTGCGGTAGCGGTGATAATTACTATAAGCACTCGTGAAAACTGGCAAATTAAAAGTTTGCAATTTCCCACTTATAAATAATTTTACATCACCCCGATCAAACTCACAAACAATCCCGGGTTCATAAATTTGTTTTATAAAACCTTCTTTCACTGATGATGCTATTTCTCTTACATAATTACAAATTGTTGTATAACCTATTTCATAGCCTTTCGATAACAGGTATTCATGAATATCTATTTTTTTTCATTATTTGTTTATGCAAACCCTGATTACGCTTTTCTGTATTCTTAATTTAAGCAATTTTTTATTTCTTCTTCTACATCTTTGACCAACTTAACCTTAGTCCTTCCAGATACATTATAACACGGCTTACTCTACAGTCCTTCTTCTAAATGAACTTTTATTTTAGAATTACTAATTACCTGAGTTCGATATAAGATATTATATCGAACTCAGGTAATTGTCTTTTCGTGTTCATTGATGTATTTACGAACTACACTACGACTTATTTTGTTAATTCATGAAAAATTTCTTCTAGATTTTTTTCTTTTTCCTGAAGCGAAAGAACGCTAATTTTATTATCTACTGCATATTGAAAAATATTTTGTCTGATATCGGTATTTTCGATACTTTCGAATAGAAATTTTTTCTTACTTATCATTGCAACACGCCTAACACCAGAGATTTTCTCAAGAACTTCTCTGTTAACTTCTGTATTAAACTCAGCAAAAATTGTTTGATAGGCTTCCGCAATATTTTTTGTAATATCTTTTACTTTATCGTTAGCAACAATTTCGCCTTTATTAATAATAATTATTCGGTTACATATTGCTTCAACTTCCTGCATTAAGTGAGTCGAGAGCAATACTGTTTTTTCTTTTCCTATTTCCGAAATCAAATTTCGTATTTCTATTATTTGGTTAGGGTCGAGTCCTGATGTTGGCTCATCGAGAATTAAGATATTAGGATCGTGAATTAATGCTTGAGCCAGACCCACTCTTTGTCTGTACCCTTTCGATAGAGCCCCGATTTTTTTATTTACCTCGTTAGTAAGTCCTGTTTGTTGAATTACCTTGTCGATTCTGCTGTTTGTTTGCTTGCCTAGATTATAAATTCCGGCAACATATTTCAGATACTCTTTAATATATAAATCTGTGTATAATGGATTGTTTTCGGGTAGATATCCAATATGTTTTTTTATCTCTAAAGAGTGAGTATTAATATCAAGATTGTTAATAAAAACAGTGCCCGATGAGGGAGAAATAAAACCTGTGATAATTTTCATGGTAGTCGATTTCCCAGCTCCGTTTGGTCCTACAAAGCCGGTTATTTCGCCCGCAGAAATTTCAAAACTAATATTATTAACAGCTTTTTGTTGTCCGTATATTTTTATTAAATTTTGTACCTTAATCGACATAGTTAGTTTTTTTATCAGCTACGAAAATAATAAAAAATAAGACATTATTTGTTATTTTCTACTTATAACTAATATTCTAAACAAATAAGCAACAAACAACAGCATACTCATTTTGTATTCTGTCTTTTAGGAATATTGACTTTACATTAGTTGATGTTTTTTGTAATTTGTAAGAAAGTTTTATTAACAAAAAATACATCGTTCTGAAAATTATAAAAGTAAATATTTTGTTTTTCCTTTTTTTAATGATTTTTTCTTGTGGTAAAAAATCTGCCGACCAAGAGCCTAATAATACTATTCTTGAGGCGTCGGATGTCGTTTTAGGCGAACCTTTTGCATTAAAAATTCTCCTGTTGGCGATGTCGATGTCGATTGGTTTAAGTTAGAACTTAAAGAACAGGGATATTTAAAAATAGAATCATTAGCAGAACCTGAGAATGTTAAATTAGAAGAGGGATTTGTATTATTAGATGAATGGGAAGCTACGAAAGAAAAAGGGTTGAGAAAATGGAAAAAACTTCCCGATGCGTTATTTATTCCTGAAGCCGGTACTTATTATTTCGCAATTATCGACGATTATAACGATGCCGAAACAAAAGAAGAAGTTCAAATAGAGTTGATTTTCTTTACGAAATAGATGAATCTAATAATGACTTTAAAGAGGCAAAACAAATAAATCGCGGAGATACTATAAATATTGTTCTTTTCCCAAAAAACGACAAAGATTTTTTAAAATTAATATTGTTCAGGGAAATAAAATTCTTTGCACGTGAATATTGATGAGGTGCAAATAGAATTTAGATTATATATTGTTGATTCGAACGATGCGAGTAAATATATTATAAAAGGAAATTGGAAAAAAGTTCCTGCAGAGTGAGATGTTACTTCCGGTCAAGAATAGTTCATTCTTATTAACGATGCTTACGAATATGAATGGTGTATATAAGAATATTGAAATAACCCGTTATTACTGCTTGATTTCAAGCACAAATCTAATGCGCTTTTGACTTTCTGTGTGTTAAATCTTACATCGAATTCAGGTTAATAGTTTATCTTTCTGTATTTTTGAAAAAAAATAATATTTAGAAATGGAGAGTTATAAATATTGCAATAACGTATTCAATTATACCCGACAAAAAACTTCTGAAGTAAGTATCGGACAAGTGAAAATTGGAGGAGATAATCCTATCCGACTTCAATCGATGACAAATACTAATACTTCTGATATTGAAAAAACAGTTGAGCAATCAATTAGAATATACGAAGCAGGTGGAGAAATTGTACGCTATTCGGCACGTGGAGTAGCCGAAATTGAGAAAATTGCAGAGATTGTTAAATGTTTACGAAAAAAAGAATGTGATATTCCTACGGTTGCCGATATTCATTTTAGTTCTAAGGCAGCATTAATGGCAGCTCAAATTGTCGATAAGGTACGAATTAATCCCGGAAATTTTATCGATAAAAGAGCTTCGTTCGAAACATTGGAATATTCCGAAGAAGAGTATAAAAACGAGATGAATAGGCTAAAAGACAAATTGATTCCTTTATTAGACTTATGTAAGAAAAATAATACAGCGCTTCGAATAGGAATAAATCACGGTTCTTTATCCGATAGGATAATGAGCAAATTTGGCAATACTCCTTTGGGAATGGTTGAGTCGGCAATGGAATTTCTTAGAATTTGCAAGGAAGAAAATTTCTGCAATGTTGTTATATCTATGAAATCGAGTAATACGCGGGTAATGGTGCATGCAAACAGAATGTTGATGAATAGGATGATGAGCGAGAATATGAATTTTCCAATTCATCTTGGTGTTACAGAAGCAGGCGAAGGCGAAGATGGAAGAATAAAATCGGCTGTTGGGATAGGTGCTATGCTTAACGATGGTATTGGCGATACTATTAGAGTGTCGCTTACCGAAGCTCCGGAAAAAGAAATCCCTGTGGCTAAGAAAATCGCGGATTATTATGTTGGTAGAGAAAAACACGAGAAAATAAATGAAGAGAATATAGGGTTTAATCCTTTTGAATATAACAAACAGGGAAATAATAAAATCAAGAATATTGGAGGAGAAAATACTCCTGTTGTTGTATGGGATTTATCCAACGAGAGAAATGTAATTGTGAAACCTAAATTAACTCCCGATTATATTTTTGTCGATGATATTGAAAAAATAAATAATATCCCTTTTAGCGATGCCCACATAATTGTAAATTATAATAAATGGATTAATAAATCAGATTCTTATAATGTGTTTCCAATATTTTCTTCTCCCGAAAAATTTGTTGAATCAACAAAAGTTTCTGAGATGCTTAATTTTATCTATATTAACGAAAAAACTATCGACAATGTATTAATTAACAAATTAAGTATTTATAAAAATATTGTATTAGTAATATGTACAAACAACGAACATGCATCTGGCGTTTATCGAAGCCTGTTTTTTACATTAAAAAAACAAAAATCAAATATTCCGGTAATAATAAAAGGAAATTATAACGAAAACAATATTGAAGATTTACAACTGAAATCATCCTGCGATACAGGTGTCGTATTTCTCGATGGATTCGGCGATGGCTTGTGGTTGTATAATAATGGGGAAATTCAAAATTTAGATATTTTACAAACTACTTTCGGAATTTTACAAGCAAGTAGAGTGAGAATGTCGAAGACGGAATATATCTCTTGTCCGGGATGTGGTCGAACACTTTATGATATTCAAACTGCCGTGAAAAAAATACGCGAAAAGACATCTCATCTAAAAAATCTGAAAATCGGAATTATGGGTTGTATTGTTAATGGTCTCGGCGAAATGGCCGATGCCGATTACGGATATGTAGGTGCTGGTGTAGGTAAAATATCATTATATAAAAATAAAAATCTTGTAGAGAAAAATATACCCGAGAATGATGCTATTAAAGAACTAATAAATCTGATTAAAGAGAATGGCGACTGGCACGAACCGGATAATTATTAATTACATCTTATAATCTGATATTAATAATTTTTATTCTATTAATTAACTTAGAAAACTACTATAAATATTGGAAAAATGAAAAACTTGGTTGTTTTAACAGGAGCAGGAATGAGTGCCGAAAGTGGTATACGTACTTTCCGAGATATGGGAGGTTTATGGGAAGAGTACGATGTTATGGAAGTTGCTAGTCTTCAAGCATGGGAGAAAAATATAGATCTGGTATTGCGATTTTATAATGAGAGACGTAAACAATTATTATTGTGTATACCCAATAAAGGACATTACGGTTTAGCTGAACTCGAAAAGTATTTTAATGTAAAGATAATTACTCAAAATGTTGACGATTTACACGAAAGAGCCGGAAGTTCCGAAGTATTTCATTTACATGGTGAGTTAAAGAAAGCAAGAAGTACTGTCGATGAAAATTTAATTTACGATATCGATGGTTGGGAACTTAAAAAAGGAGATAAGTGTGAACGTGGATCGCAATTACGACCACATATTGTATGGTTCGGAGAAGCAGTACCTGCCATTGAAAAAGCTTCTGAAATTTGTCGGACTGCCGATATATTTGTGGTTATTGGAACTTCTTTAAATGTATATCCTGCCGCAGGATTAATAAATTTTGTCCCTCGCGATACTCCGGTTTTTCTTATCGATCCTAACCAAGTAAATTTTCCAAATAGGAATGTTGCTTTTATTAAAGAAAAAGCAGGTACAGGAGTCGAAAAATTAATTGAGATGCTTAAGTAATATTATCCGAAATTTTAAAAAATGAACTCATGAAATACAGATTAATAATAGCATTTATTTTAATGGCAAATATGTCATTCTCGCAACAATTTGGGGGAGGTGTATTTGCCGGACTAGATATCTCTCAGCTCGATGGCGATGGTTGGGGAGGATATCATAAAGCAGGAATTAATTTTGGCGTATATACTAATACTAAAATAAATGAGAAACTGGCTGCTCAACTGGAATTAGCGTACATTCAGAAAGGAAGTAAATCGGATGCTAAAGAGTCCAATTACAGTTATTATAAGTGCAAATTGAATTATATTCAGATGCCTTTATTATTAAAGTATAAAATTAACAGTAAAATTAATGCCGAAATTGGTATTGCCGAAGCTTATCTTCGTACTGCGTACGAAGACGATGGAGGTGGAGATATAGAACCCGATATAGCTTTCGACAAATGGGAGTCGTCTTTGATTATTGGCGGCTCATACTATCTTAATAAAAGTTTAATTGCCAATGTAAGATTAAATTATTCTGTATTTCCTGTAAGAAAACATCCGGGAGGACAATCATTTTTGTTAAATAATGGTCAATATAATAATGTTATATCGTTTTCTGTGTATTATAAAATTGTTGGTGCAGCGAATTAATATTTTGTTAAATCTAAAATAACTATAATTTTATTAAAAAGCGATAATCTTATTTTTCCACCGGAATTACTTCGCGATATGTTTTGTGTATTTTTTGTGGCAAAAATATGTAAATTTGTAATTTGCAAATTCTGTGAAACTGCGTAATGTGGTGTAATAGATAGAAATAATTGTAATTATTGAAAATGAAAAAAAAACAAAAAATAATTGTAGCAGTAACAGGTGCCAGTGGAGCAATATATGCAAAGCGTTTGTTCGATAAATTTAATAAATTAGAAGACCAAATCGAAACATTAAATATTGTATTTTCCGATAACGCAAAAAGTATTTGGGAACATGAAATAGGTAATACCAGTTATGCCGGTCTCCCATATAAGCAATACGATAATAAAGATTTTTATGCTCCTTTTGCTTCCGGGTCGGCAGGTTTCGACACTATGATTATTTGTCCGTGTTCTATGGGAGTGCTTGGTAGAATAGCAAATGGCATATCTAACGATTTAATTTCGCGAGCAGCAGATGTAATTCTAAAAGAACGAAAACGCATGATTATTGTACCACGCGAAACCCCATTAAACTTGATACATATTAACAATATGAAAATAGTAACCGAATCGGGAGGAATAATTTGTCCTGCCAATCCATCATATTATAGCAAGCCACAAACAATTAATAATCTTGTCGATACTGTTATCGATAGAGTTTTAGAATTAGCAGGCTTTAGTATCGACACCTTTCGTTGGGCTTAAGTCCATGCTATAGCTAAGCTTGCAATACTTACTTTAGTATTAGGAACTTCTAAAATTGCATTTGCACATGCCTCAAGGGTAGAACCGGTTGTTACAACATCGTCAACTAAAAGAATGTGCTTGTTTATTAATTGATTTTTTTCTTTTAATTTGAAGATGTTTTCTACATTTTTCCAGCGTTCAAATCGCGATTTATTCGTTTGTGTCGATGTGTGAATATTTCTGTAAAGATTCTTGCAATCTACAATTTTATTCATTGTTTCTCCCAATCCCATTGCTATCCAATCGCTCTGATTATAACCGCGTTTGCGTAATTTCTTAGGATGTAAAGGCACTGGTATAATAATATCAATATCACTAAAATCGCTGTTTTTTATTTCGTTTCCCAAGGCTTTCCCAAGGACAAATCCAATTTCTTTTAAACCATGATATTTGAATTTGTGTATCATTTTCTGATATTTACTTCCTTTTGTATAATAGTAAAAGGCCGAGGCGTTTTCAATTTTTACCCTTCCCCAAAATAATTGTGCTACAGGATTATCTTTATCTAAATGGAATTTTGTTTTTGGCAAGTTATATAAGCATTTGGTGCAAATATATTCTTCCTGAAATAGTAAATGTTCATTACAAACAATGCATAAATCGGGATAAAATAAATTTAAGAAATCTTTTAATCTGTCTTTTAATTTCATTTTCCGTAAGCATTGAATCTTGAGTAAAATACTAAGTTATACAATATATTTTTATTGTTGAAGAAATAGAAGCTCTAAATTGTAAATTATTTTTGTTAATGTTTTGGGCAACAGCCGGGCTTTTCGCTATATTTTTTTCCTTTGCGTTAAAGCTTGCTAAATCGTGCGTGGACTCCTAAAGTCGCATCCGTCGTTAAAGCAAGCCTAAGCTCTCATTAAAAAGTATGTCGCTTCAATCCCTGTTGCAATAATTATCAATAACCTGAGTTCGATATAAGGAATATGACATTCTTATATCGAACTCAGGTTAATAATAAATACATCTTGTATACCTGCATCATGTAGTTAATATTAAATCAAAACAACAAATAAAAAATAATTAGTTTATCCTGTTTTACTTATTATTTCTAAGATATTCTTATTTAAAATATTTATATATTTTCCTTCAAGGGATATTAAATTATCATCAACAAAATCATGAATAATTCGAGTAACAGTTTCACGTGTTGTGCCAATGTATGCTCCAAATTCTGTCCTAGTTAAAGGAATAATAAATTTGTCGGAGTTAAAAATATGATTCGAAAAGTAAAGTAAAGTTTCAGCCGTAGATGCTGTAAATTGTTTCTGAGTTTTGTTAACACACCTATTAAAATGTTCTATGGTATCTTTGCTTAAAATTACAAGAATTTCGTATGCAAATTCTCCATTTTTTAATATGAATTCATTAAACGATGCTAAATTAATAAAACAAGCATCTGTTTTAGTAAGCGAAGTAACAGAATATTTATGAATTTTATCGGCAAAAACCGATGGTAATCCAACAAATATAGGTCCTTTGTCAATTTTTAGTATCTCTTCTTTATTTAATGGCCCGGTTAAATGAATTTTTACAATTCCCGATTTTATAAAAACAATATTAGTTGTAAAAGCTCCTTGTTTGAAAATTTTTTCGCCTTTTTGAAATGAAATGTTAATACTGTTTTTACATAATTTGCATAGTTCTTCGTCGTTTAATAACGATATAGGAATCGATTTAATCTTGCAGTTTGTGCAATTACATTCTGTAAGTAATTTTTTCATATTTCTCAAAATATAAGACTCCTAATTTATAAAAATGTGATTAGTATCACAAAAATATATGCCAAAATTCTCAAAAAAAACATACTTATCGCACAGACTTAAAATTTAAATCATCAGAATTTTAAACAATCTTTGTTAAATAATTAACAATAAAAAACAATATCATGGAAGAAAACAAAAAAATGTGTTTAGCTTTATTTTCCGGAAGCTTAGATAAATTAACTGCTGCAGGAGTAATTCTTAGTGGAGCTGCTGCCGACGATATGGATGTTGATATTTATGTTCTCTTACAAGCTGCAAGAGCATTTAAAAAAGAAATAGCAACTAATAGAGATGAATTGAAGCTTGCCGAAAATTCTCATTTACGTAAAGAATTTTTAAGCTCATTAGATAAATTAAATGTTAAAGAATGGCACGAATTTTTTAAAGAAGCAAAAGAAGTAACTAATGTAAAAATTCATATTTGCGGATTAGCCGGAAAAATTTGGGGTGGAGAAAAATTAGAAGATTTTATCGATCTTGCCGACGATATTGTTGGTATTTCAGAATATATTACAGCTGCCGAAGAAGCCGATATACACTTATTTATTTAAAATAAATTAATAAATTACAACTATGACAACAGAAGAATTAAAAACATTAGTAGTAAATAAAAGTGTTGATGCAAGAGGTACAGCATGTCCGGGACCATTATTAGCTGCCAAAAAAGCTATTGCAGAATTAGCATCCGGCGAAATTATGGAAATACTATCTGCCGACGAAGGAACAAAAAAAGATATCCCTAAATGGGCTAATAAAAAAGGACACGAATATCTTGGAACTGTTGAAGAATCAGGTTTTTTTAAAATCTTTATGAAGAAAAAATAACAAATTATTTTCTAATATGTAATCATCGAGTATTTAATTTTTTAAAAATACAGATTATAGATAATGAATAATGATTGCATTAATTACACTAAAGTTTTTTATTGGATAATCTAATAAAAAACTTTAGTGAGATTTTTAAATTCCATTTTCTCGAAAAAATAAATACTAAAATTATTTAATCATGGATAATCCGAAGATTTTGGTTTTTTCTACCGAAAAAATATCAGATCCGGCTATCGATTTAGCCGGGCTATTGAAAAAACATTATCCTGCTACTGTCTATACTGTTATTGTTCCTTGTTCTAGTGCAATAAAACCAAGATGGATATTACATGCTTACGAAAAAGGTTTTGCAGGAGTGTTTATTGCAGCCGACGGAACAGATTGTTCTTATAGCGATACATGTAGCCAAAAAACTGCAAAAATAGTGGAAAAAACTCATAGCTTAATGAAAGAAAAAAATATTGATCCTGCCAGATTAAAGATGGCTGCAATATGTTCTGTTTGTACCGATCCTTTTGTTAAACATATGAAAACGTTTACTAAATATCTAACCGAAAATAAGGAAAATTAATAATTGTAAGAATATGACAGAAAGCGTAAAAAAATCGGAAGAATATGATGTGCTTGTTATTGGTGGTGGGATATCGGGTGAAGAAGCTGCATTAAATCTTGCAAACCTTAACTATAAGGTTTTAATGGTAGAGAAAGATTTATCAATTGGGGGTAAGATGATTCACCTAAGTAAAGTATTTCCTACCCTCGATTGTGCTGCATGTATAACAACTCCCAAAGTGTCTGAAACAGCACGACATCCGAATGTCACAATTTATACATATAGCGAAGTAATAGATATTGAAAAGAAATCGGAAAAAGATTTTAGAGCAATAGTAATAAAAAATCCACGATATGTAATCGAAGATGCATGTACCGGATGTCAGTTATGCGAAGACGCCTGCCCTGTTACTGTTAACGACCAATATCAATTCGATTTAGTAGGGAGAAAAGCTGCTTATGTCCCTTTTAGTATTGCTAATCCTAGAATAGCTGCTATAGATATCGAAAATTGTATTCTTTGTGGAGCATGCGAAAGAGCTTGTCCGGCCGATGCAATTGATTTTTCGCAAGAGAAAGAAGAAATTGAAATAAAAATAAAATCGGTAATTGTTGCTACCGGATTTCAATTATTTAATCCGGAGTTAATTCCTCGTTATGGCTATGGAAAATTTAAAAATGTTATAACTTCAATGCAAATGGAACGACAACTTGTTCCTACTCGCCCTTTTAATAATGTGTTGAGACCAAAAGACGGTAAAATGCCCGATAATATTGCCTATGTATTATGTACAGGCTCGCGCGACGAAACTGTAGGAAACCCTATCTGCTCGCAAGTTTGTTGTATGTATTCTATTAAACAGGCTCAGCTCATTATGGGTGCCTTACCTATGGCAGATGTTACTATATATTACTTACATATCAGGGCATTTGGTAAAGGCTTTAACGAATTTTATCAACAATCGAAAGATATGGGTGTTGAATTTGTTAAAGGAAAAGTCGGTCGAATATCAGAGAAAGATGATGGAAATTTAATCTTACGATACGAAGATATTCAGGAAGGAATAGTAAAAGAAGCCGAACATGATATGGTGGTTCTTTCTGTTGGAATTCTTCCAAACAATAATATTGCTTCTATGTTTAATGATAAACTAGAACTCGATAAATTTAATTATGTAAAACAAATTGATGAGTTAGCAAACCCTGCTCAAACAAATATCTCTGGCGTATATGTTGCAGGAACTGCTTCAGCTCCGATGGATATTCCCGATTCAATTCTATCTGCCGGTGCAGCATCAGCAGAAACTGCCGGATATTTGAGAGGAGGTTACAATGAGAAATAAAATAGGAGTATATGTATGTCAGTGTGGTTCTAACATCTCCGACTATGTTGATGTTGAGAAAGTAAAAGACGAAGCAAAAAAAATTGATGGTGTTGTACTTGCAAAAACAACAATGTTTGCTTGTGCCGATTCTACTCAACAAGAAATAGCAAACGATATTAAAGAGAAAAATTTAGATGCTATTGTTGTTGCATCTTGTTCGCCAAAATTGCACTTGTTTACATTCAGAAATGTTGCAGATAGAGCCGGATTAAATCCATATAATTATGTGCAAGTAAATATTCGCGAGCAATGTTCTTGGGCTCATTCCGATAACCCTCCTCTTGCTACCGAAAAAGCTATACAACTGGTAAAGGGAGGTATAGCAAGAGTAAAATTCTCGGAAGAACTAGAAACAGTGAAAATTGAATCGAAAAATTCTGTCGCTGTTGTTGGTGCCGGTGTTGCAGGAATGCGTGCAGCAATAGAAATGGCCGAAGTAGGAACTAAAGTTTACCTTATCGAACGCGAACACTTTGTTGGAGGACGCACCTCGCAATGGAATGTCCTTTTTACAACTAACGAAACCGGACAAGAAGTAGTATCAAAACTTTATAAAGAAGTTATAAAGAACAAAAATATTACTTTATATACAGGTGCCGATATAATTTCAAAAAAAGGTAGTGTTGGAAATTTCGATATTAAAATAAAAATTAGACCTCGATATATTAAGAAAGATTGTATTCTCGATTACGAAAAATTTGATAGAGCTGTAGAAGCTTGTCCTATTGAAGTTGACGATAATTTTAACTTTAATATAACTAAGCGAAAAGCAATATTTAGAAATTATAAAAGTGAATTTCCCGAAATTCCTGCTATCGATTGCAAAGTGTGTAATAAATGCGGTAAATGTGTAGAGATTTGTGGAGATATCGACCTTAATCAAAAACCTGTCGAAAAAGAAATTAATGTTGGAGCTGTTCTTTTAAGTACCGGTTTTAATCCTTACGAACCGGAAAAAGGAGAGTTCGGATATTCAGAAATCGAGAATGTTATAACTCTTCAACAATTTAAACGCTTAATAGAAATTAGCGACAAGAAGCTTATATTTAAAAATAAAGAAATAAAAAATATAGCTTATATATATTGTGTTGGAAGTCGCCAAGAAAACGGTAAAAATAAGTATTGTTCAAGATACTGTTGTACATCTGCAATTCATACTTCTATACTCGTTAGAAATAAATACGAGAATATTAATAATTTCCATTTTAATAGAGGTATTAGAACATACGGAAAGCAAGAAAAATTGTATCACGAATCATCAGAGAATGGCGATATTTACCTACAATCATTTGCAGACTCTCCTCCTACAGTTGAAAAAACCGATGAGGGAACAATAGTTAAAATTAACGATATTCTTACTAAAGATAAAGAATTAGATATTGTTGCCGATTTAGTTGTTCTGGTAACCGGAATGGTGCCTAGAGAAAATAAGGATTTAATAAATAGCTTTAAAGTGCCAATTGGACGCGATACTTTTTTTAACGAAATTCATCCCAAATTACGTCCTGTAGAAACTGTAATTGATGGTGTATTGATTTCCGGAGCATGTCAGGCTCCATTAAATATTACAGAATCGGTAAAATCGGCTTTGTCGGCTAGTGCTAAAGTTGTTTCTTTAATCGGTCACGGAGATATAGAGCTTGAACCTACTATGGCTGTTATTCATAACGATAAGTGTAATTGGTGTAACGAGTGTAGTGATGCTTGCCCTTATAATGCAATATCAAAAACAAAGTACAATGGTAAAGATGTTGCTATTGTAAATAAAGCATTATGTAAAGGCTGTGGTATGTGTTTGCCTGTTTGTCCCGAAAATGCAATCGATTTAATCGGTTATACCGATAAAGAAATGGAAAGTATGATTGATGCTTTAATAAGTTAATAATGTTTTAAAATATAAAACAAACCATTGCTGAGATAAATATTGCCACATATAGTTATAAATAAATATATGTCAAACAATCTCGAAGCAAGGCATAATTTATAATGTATGAAAACTATAGATATTATTAAGAAAAAAAGGAAGGTTCCTGATTCTGTAAAAGCTAAGTTAAAAGAATTTACAAAATTGAAAAAACAGATCCTTAAATCTCTTGAAGATGGGAGAAAATCAATTCCCGAAATTGTCGAAGAAATTAAACTTCCTTACGATGTTGTTACATTTCATCTTATGACACTTTTAAAATATGGAGATATTGAAGTTGATGAAATAGATGATATGGACGAGTATTATTATTACAAATTGAAAAAGTAGAATGATATGGCTAGAATAAATCCTGAATTTTCAAAAAAAATTTCTAAATATGGCGGATTCGATTTAAACGCATGTTACAATTGTGGTAATTGCACTGCGGTTTGTTCTTTATCGGATGCAGATAATTCGTTCCCTAGAAAAATGGTGAGAAATAGCGTCTTAGGTCTCGATAAAGAAATAGAATCTTCTTTAGATCCTTGGCTATGTTATTATTGTGGAGAATGTAGCGAAACATGTCCTCGCGAAGCCGATCCTGCCGCATTAATGATGTCATTACGAAGGTATTTAACCTCGTGTTACGATTGGACCGGATTAGCAGGGAAATTATATGTTTCTAAGATATGGGAGTTTGGCTCAATTCTTTTTCTTTCTGCTCTTGTCCTTGTTCTTTTTATTTTCTTTCATGGACCAATGACTACCGAGCTTACTGCCGATGGAGGTGTGAAGTTAAATACTTTTGCCCCTTGGGAAAAAATTGAAATTGGCGATTGGCTAATGGCAGGAGTATTGTCGTTTTTCCTTTTGTCGAATATATTTAATATGTTTCTGAAAGTAATTGTGCGAAATAAGGAAGTAAAAGTGCCATTAAAAATATATTTTACCGAAATCTGGAATCTTGTTTTGCATTTTGTTACTCAATTACAATTTTCAAAATGCGATAGCTTAGAAACAGGAAAGAAATATAATTTCAATACTTACTGGATAATCCATTTATTATTAGTAACCGGATATGTTTCTATGTTTACAATAATAGTGGTGTTTCTCGGATGGTTTCAGACAGATAATATTTACGATTGGTGGCATCCTCAACGATTAATAGGATATTATGCTACTGCAGCATTATTAATTGGTTTAATTTACTTTAGTTATTCCAGATTAAAAAAGAATAAAGAACGAAGTAAAAAATCGCACATTACCGATTGGACATTCATTGTTTTGTTATTTCTTACGACTATTACCGGTATTTTAGTTCATATATTTCGAATTTACGGCTTGCCAATGCTAACATATTATACTTACGTTTTTCATTTAATGGTACTTTTCCCAATGTTAATGATTGAAGTGCCATTCTCGAAATGGTCGCATTTGGCATACCGACCTCTTGCAATGTATTTTAATGCTGTGATTAAAGCATCTAAAAATGTAAAGAAGAAATAAATTTATTTGGTTCTATGTTTTTATACTTAGTAGTTGATAAATTTTATATTATTCCCGATTAAATATTCAACACTAAGCTTATTGTACATTCTATTATAAAAGAGCCATTTATTTAAAACATTTAAAATCTCTCGATAAATATATTGAGGGATTTTTTTTGTTAAATATTTGCATTATGAACATATGTTCATTATCTTTGTACCGGAATTAAAAAGTAAATTTATGTGTCCTCGACCAAAAAGATATAGAAGAGTTTTTTCTCCACCTAAGATTAAAGGTTTTAAACCTTTCGGAGTTCCATTTGTTATGAGCGAGTCTGTATCGTTGCAATACGAAGAATATGAGGCTATTCGTTTAGCCGATTATGAAAATTTGCCGCAAGTTGATGCTGCAAAAAAAATGGATGTCTCAAGGCCTACATTTACAAGAATATATGAAAAGGCTCGTAAAAAAATTGCTGAAGCAATTGTCGATGGAAAATCAATAATTATTGAAGGTGGTAATGTAGAGTTCGATAAACAATGGTATAGATGTAATAATTGCCATAATGTTTTTAATGCAATAGGCAATAATATTGTTTGTCCTAATTGTGATTCAACTGAAATTGAGCATATTAATAATAGTATTTATCAGTGGAGAAATGGAAGAGGAAAAGGACATGGAAGAAATAGAAATATTGAAGATTCTTGTATTTGCCCAAACTGTAATACAAAAATAAAACATATTCAAGGTGTACCTTGTAGCGAAAGCAAGTGTCCTAACTGTGGAGAATTAATGGTTAGGTATATATAATTATTAACTAATATAGGAGGTTATTATGCCAAGAGGTGATAAATCAGGTCCTCAAGGAATGGGACCAATGACAGGCCGACGCATGGGAAATTGTGTTGGAAATGAAAATACCGGTTATGCAAACAATCAAGGATTTGGATACGGTTCTGGAAGAGGAATGAGAAATGGTTTCGGTGGAGGTTTTGGACGTGGCTTCGGAAGAGGCTTTGGTTATGCCGGAAACTTACCTTATTCCGGAAATCAAAATGTTCAAAATGCTTTTAATAAAGAAGCTATTGAGAACGAAATGAAAATTCTGAAAAGTCAAATGTCGTTTTTAGAAAGTCAACTTTCTAATATCGATAAAGACGATAAGGAATAATAATTATTGTATTTATAAGAATTTACTTATCCCAGACCTAAGTCTGGGGTAAGTAATACACTGTTTATATGGCTTTAGCTATAAACGTGAATATTGTTTTAAAGAAAATATAAAAAATAGAAAGGAATAAAGTAATGAGAAATTCAGGAAGTGGACAAGGTCTTGGCAATGGTCAAGGAAAAGGACTTGGCAGAGGCGGAGGACAAGGAAGAAATAAAGGTGGAGCATTTGGTACAGGGGGGTTTTGTGTATGTGCAAAATGTGGTGAAAAGATCTCACATGCACGAGGCGAAAAATGTACAAATTTTAAATGCCCTAAATGTGGACATACTATGATTCGTGAAGAATTATTAAATAAATAGTAAGTATTGTGATATTAATTAAAAGTTTATAAAATTAGAATCAATGAAGATAGCAATTGCAAGTGGAAAGGGAGGAACAGGAAAAACAACCTTGTCGACTAACCTTGCAGCTTATATTTCCGAAACAGAGAAAATTGTTTTAAGCGATCTGGATGTTGAAGAACCAAATTCAGGATTATTTATTAAAGGAGATTCTGTTCATAAAGAAGATAAGTTTAAAATGATTCCTGTATGGGAAGAAGATAAATGTACTTTGTGCGGAATATGCCAAAAGGTATGTAATTTCCATGCAGTAATACAATTGGGTTCACAAATTATGGTATTCCCGGAGTTGTGTCATGGCTGTTATGCTTGCTCAGAATTATGTCCCGTTGAAGCCTTGCCTATGGTTCCCAAAAAAATGGGAGAGTTAAAAGAATTTAAAAATGGCGATATCTCTTTTATAGAAAGTAGACTAATTATTGGTGAGGAGCAAGCCGTTCCTCTAATTGCTCAAACACAAGAATATGTCGAGAAAAACTTCTCCGAAGATATAATAAAACTGTTCGATTCTCCTCCGGGAACATCATGCCCGGTAATTGAAGCTGTTAAAGATGTTGATTTTGTTATTCTTATTACAGAACCAACTCCTTTCGGATTTCACGATATGAAATTGGCTGCCGAAACAGTGAAAGAATTAAAAAAAGATTTCGCAGTTGTAATAAATCGATATGGAATTGGAAATAACGATGTAATAGATTATTGCGAGAGAGAAAATATACCAATTTTAGCTAAAATCCCTAATAACAGGAAAATTGCTGAACTGTACTCTAAAGGTGAAATTATTTATACTCATGTTCCCGAAATGAAGGATGAATTAGAGAAAATAAAAAATTATATTTTTAATTTACGAAAAGACAGAAAATAATGAAAGAGATAGTTGTAATTTCAGGAAAAGGGGGAACAGGAAAAACTTCTTTCACCGCTTCTTTAGCTTATTTGGGTGGAAGCGATGTTGTAGTTGCCGATTGTGATGTTGATGCCGCTGATATGCATCTTCTTTTAAAACCGGATTTTGCTAAAGCTGAAGAATTCTTTAGTGGCGAACTTGCTGTAATTAATCAAGATAAATGTACTAAATGCGGAAGATGTAAGGAAGTGTGCCGCTTTAATGCTATATCTATTATAAATAATCAATATATTGTCGATTCATTATCGTGCGAAGGTTGTGGGTATTGTGCCAGAGTGTGCCCGGTAAATGCTATTACTAACGAAGACTTAAATGTTGGTAATTGGTATATATCAAATACAAAAGTAGATAATACTCTTGTGCATGCAAAACTTGGTATTGGTGCCGATAATTCGGGTAAATTAGTTGCTAAAGTGAAGAACGAAGCAAAAAAAATTGCCGTAGAAAATAATAAAGATTATATTATTGTAGATGGATCTCCGGGAATTGGATGTCCTGTTGTATCTTCGCTCTCGGGAGCAAATTTTGTAGTGTTAGTTACCGAGCCTTCGGTATCGGGCTTGCACGACTTGAAAAGAGTGTACGAATTAGTGAAAAAATTTAATATTAAAGCGGGTTGTATTGTTAATAAAGCAGATATTAATAGTGATAAAGCTAACGAAGTAAGAGAATTTCTTAAAGAAGAAAAGATTGTTCATATTGCCGATTTTCCTTACGATGTATCCTTTACAGAAGCAATGACCGAAGGAAAAACAATTGTGGAATTCGATAATGGAGATTTGAAGAAGTTAGTTGTTGATAGTTGGAATAAAATTAAAGAGATTACAAAATAAAATATTGAAAATTATAAATTTAATAAAAAATATTACTGATGAGAATAGCATTTACAACAAAAGGAACAGAATGGGATTCTAATATGGATCCACGTTTCGGAAGAACAGATTTTTTTCTTATTTACGACGAAGAAAAAAAGAAATTCACAGAATTCGATAATAGAGCAATTGGTGGAGAAGCACATGGTGCAGGACCTAAAACCGCTCAACAATTATTCGAACTAAAAGCCGAAGTATTAATTACCGGAAATGGTCCGGGTGGTAATGCAGCTACAGTTCTAGAAAAAGCAGGTATGAAAATATATGTTGGTGCCGGCGAGATGACTGTTAAACAAGCATATGATGCTTATAAAAATAATGAACTAAAAGAATTTTAATTCATATTATTATAGAGGATGTAATTCTATGCATCCTCTTTTTTTATTAAAAATTTTAAAATATGAAAGTAGCTTTTGCAACCGACGATGGAGAGAAGTATATAGACAATCATTTTGGCGATGCCAAATATTACGATGTTTATGAAATTTTGGAATCGGAAAGTAAGTTTATTAAACGAATTAGTAATACTACCGAAGAGGATGATGAGGAAATTCATGCCGATCCTAAAAAAGCTAAAGGCGTAGTTTCTTTGTTTAAAAATGAAGATATTCAGACTGTAGTATCGAAAGTTTTTGGACCCAATATTAAACGAATTAGAAAGAAATTTGTATGTATTTTAATGAATAACCAAAATATTCAAGATAGCATTAAAATTGTACAAGATAATTTGAATGCTATTTCTGATGAATGGGAAAAAGGAGAAGATAGAAAGCATCTAAATTTAAAAAATATTTAAAACTCCAAGAATTTTATTCGATATTTATTAATGATAAAAAAAACAATAACTATTATGCCAAAAACAATCCCTTTTGATAATTATTCCGATGAATACGAAAATTGGTTCGTTAAGAATCCTTATATATTTCAATCGGAATTAGAAGCATTGAAAAAAGCAATACCTAATTTTGGTGATGGAATAGAAATTGGTATTGGTAGTGGAATATTTGCCGAGCAATTAGGTATTAAAGAAGGTGTAGAACCTTCTGAAGCAATGCGTCTGAAAGCTGTTGAAAAAGGAATAGATGTTGTTAATGGTGTTGCAGAGAATTTGCCGTATGCTAATAATAGCAAAGATTTTGCTCTAATGATTACATCTATTTGTTTTGTCGATAATATAAATAAATCGTTTAAGGAGATTAATCGTGTACTTAAAAGAAATGGAAGGTTAATTATTGCTTTTGTCGATAAAGATAGTCCTGTGGGAAAAATGTACTCAAAGAATAAAGACAAAAGCTTATTCTATAAAGATGCTATTTTTCGAGGAACAGAAGAATTATATGAAATATTAAAAATGGAAGAATTTACTCTTGAAAATACTTATCAAACAATAATAGGGGAGATGGATGAGATTAGCAAAATTCAAGATGTTAAAAGTGGATATGGACAAGGAAGTTTTGTTGTTATAGAAGCAAAAAAGAAATAAAAACTATTATCATATGGAGTTAACGGTATTAACAGAAAATGTTGCAGGTGGTTGTTTTATCGCCGAACATGGATTGTCGTACCTTATTGAATGCGACGATAATAAAATTCTTTTCGATACAGGACATAGTGATGTGTTTTTGAAGAATGCCGAACAATTAAAAATAAATCTCGATGAGATTAAAACTCTTGTATTAAGTCATGGACATTGGGACCATGGAAATGGTTTGAAATATATAGAAGATAAAAACCTAATATGCCACCCCGATTCATTTATTAGACGATTTAGAAAAGCCGATATTTCATATATTGGTCTTGATTTATCGTATGAAGAAATAAAAAGCAAATTCAATGTAATTGTATCGAAAGAGCCATACAAAATCTCAGAGAATATAATATTTCTTGGCGAAATTCCTCGATTAAATTCATTCGAAGCACAAACAACTAGTTTTGTCGACGAGAACGGAATTGATGATTTTGTTCCCGACGATTCGGCTATTGTTATTAATTCGAAAAAAGGATTAATAATTATTACCGGGTGTGGACATGCAGGGGTTTGTAATACAATAGAATATGCTAAAAAAATTACAAGCAGAAATAAAGTATATGGTGTAATTGGAGGATTTCATCTTAAAGATGCCGATATAGTTACAAAAAAAGTAATTGAGTATTTTAAAAAAGAAAAAATAGAAAAGATTTATCCTTCTCATTGTACTGAGTTGCCTGCTTTAGCTGAGTTTTATAATAATTTTAAAATTAATCAGTTAAAAACCGGAATGAAAATTTGTTTTTAGGATGGTATTGAAATTCAAATTTTGATTTCAATTGTGAATAAATTAACAAACAAATTTTGATATTTAAAAATAAAATAACATTCTTAGTAATAAAAAATCTGAAATATCAGTTTCCTGTTTCTAGTAGGATAACATTGTTTATAAACCATAAATTTGTAACTATCTCTGGTTTAAAAAAATGTAATTTTTGAAAAATCGTTTAATCAAAAAAGTATATGGAAATAATTAACGAAGAAATAGAAGAGTTATTTAACAAAATACCAATAATGGTATTATCAACAACCAATAATAATGTGCCAAATGTTGTTCCAATTGGCTCGAAAAAAATTATAAATGCAAATACTATATGGACAATTGATACTTTTCATAATAAAACAAAACAAAACATATTACAAAACGAAAATGTAGCAATTGCTATGTGGCATGGTAGTAACGGATATCAAATAAAAGGAAAGGCAAAATATTATTCAGAAGGCGAGATATTTGAAAGCGGAAAGGAGTGGATATTAGAATCGAAACCCGATAAAATAGTTAAAGGAGTTATAGAAATAAAAGTAAACGAGGTGTTTTCGATAACTCCGAATTACGAAGATGCCGGCAAATTAATTAGTAGTATATAGCATCTGTAAGAAAACAGCGAAAGAACTTAGGTAATGGTCGGACATAACCTTATTTTTTGATGTTATTATACTGAGTTTTTGCTAAAACAATATATAAACTCTATACTATGACAAAATAAAAAATAAATTTAATTATCGATATGGTATTTATCTACATCAAATACCGAAAGATTAAGTCGTTTGAAAAAGAAAGATGATTTCAGCATGGGAGATATAGAAAAAATTATTGATAAATATTTAAAAGGAGGAAATTCTGATGACTAAAAAAACAAAAATTGGAATAATTATATGCGATCGTTATAAAAGTTGTGGTGGTGGCAAATGTTTCAGAGCAATGACTAATAGAGAAGGAGCTTTCGATATTTATAGTAAAGACGAAGATGTAGAAATTGTTGGATATTCTTCGTGTGGAGGATGTCCGGGTGGAAATATTGAATACGTTCCCGAAGAGATGAAAAAAAATGGAGCAGAAGTAATTCATCTTGCAACAGGTTTTGTAGTTGGCTATCCTCCGTGTCCATATATTAATCATTTTAAAGAAATGATAAATGATAGATTTGGATTAAAAGTTGTTGTTGGAACACATCCTATTCCTCAAAAATATCTTAATACACATACAAAGCTAGGTACTTGGAAATCATCAGAATGGGAAGAAATTATTCAACCAACATTAGCAAACGAAGAAATAAGATTAGCATATAATTAATAATTAAATTTTATCTCATAAATTTGCAAAATTATTATTAATAGAAAATTAAATATAATAGGTTTTTGGAACCTGTTAGATTTAAAAAATATAGAACTATTAATTAGGTAGTATAAAAAAATTAATTATTATTAAATATGTATAAGCATCTTTTTGGCCCTGTCCCATCGCGACGTTTAGGAATGTCTTTAGGAGTAGATTTAGTTCCGCATAAAGTATGTACTTTAAATTGCGTTTATTGCGAATGTGGTCGTACAACAAATCTTACCATCGAAAGAAAAGAGTATGTGCCGTTCGACGAAGTATGTAGCGAATTAAAAGTTATTATGGCTAATAATCCCGAACCCGATTACTTTACATTTTCCGGTGCAGGAGAGCCAACATTAAATTCTCGAATAGGCGATGTATTAGATTTTATTAAGGATAATTGGCCTAAAATTCCTGTTGCTGTTCTTACAAATGGCAGTTTGTTTTCAAACAAAGAAGTTAGAAAAGAATTATTAAATGCCGATGTAGTATTACCATCTTTAGATACTGCTTCTGACCGGGCATTTAGAAAAATGGATCGTCCATATTCAAAACTCGATATTAATGAATATATTCAGGGACTTGTTGATTTTAGAAACGAATTCTCAGGAGAAATCTGGCTCGAAGTATTAATCCTTCCGGAATATAACGACGATGAAGAAAATCTAAGACTCTTAAAAGAAGCTTTTCTAAAAATTAAACCCAATAATATTCAGGTTAATACTCTCGATAGACCTGGCACAGTAGATAATCTTCGCCCAGCAAATAAAGCAGAATTACAACATATTGTTGATTTCTGGAATTTAGATAACGTAGAAATTATTGCTTCTGTTCCTGAGCGAAAAGATATAAAAGCTTATCGCGAAGATACAGAATCGGCTATTCTAGAAACAATAGCCCGACGCCCTTGTACACTCGAAGATCTTGAGAAAATTCTAGGAATACATATTAACGAAATTAATAAATACCTCGGAGTTTTAGAAGAAGATAAAAAAATAGATACAATACGACAAGAAAGAGGTATGTTTTATAAATTAAGATAATGTGACTAATGTTACATTAATTTATAGTGAATATTAATTAAATCATATTACATTTGCATAAAAATCAGTGTTATAGAAATAACAATGTAAAAATTGAAAAAAACATGAAAAAAATTGCAGTACCAGTACTTGACGGAAAATTAGGAGCTCATTTTGGGCATGTAACAGAATTCCATTTTTTCGAAACAGAAGGGAAAGAAATTAAAAATAAAACTATTGTTGTACCTCCAACACATTCACCGGGAATTATTCCTAAGTGGGTTAGCGAACAAGGAGCTACAGAAATTATTGCAGGTGGAATGGGACAAATGGCAATCGATATTTTTAATAAAAATGGAGTTAATGTATTTATTGGAGCCCCAATCGACACACCGGAAAATCTTGTGAAAGAGTTTGTTAATGGTACTTTAATAACAAATGAGAATCTTTGCGATCATTAATTAGTTTTGTTATGAATCCAAAATGCTTATTTTGTTTCTCAAGAGCTTTCGAGAAAGTTTTGTTCGAGCACAACATTACGAATATTGAGAAAGTAAGTTATACAAAAGAATTTTTTGCCTATTTGTCTATAATCGATGAGAATGCTTCGGCTCCCAAAATAGCAAGAGATATTCATGCAAAATTTCGCGAAATATTAAATAATAATGATCCGTATAAGGAAGAAAAATTATTTCATAATAAGAGCATTTTAAATATTTATCCTGAACTGGAAAAAAAAGTAAGCGAATCGGATAATCCTTTTAATACAGCTTTACGACTTGCAATTGCAGGTAATATTATTGATTTTGGACCTGCTCAGGAATTCGATATCAAAGGTACTATTAAGAAAGTTGAAAATTCAGATTTTGCTATCGATAATTCACAGGAATTAAAAAATGCTATTGATAATGCCGATAATATTCTTTATCTTGGTGATAATTCCGGCGAAATAGTTTTCGATAAATTGTTTCTACAAACAATTGATCACCCTAATGTATATTTTGCTGTTAGAGGAGCTCCGGTAATTAACGATGTTACTATTGATGAAGCAAAATTTGTTGGAATCGATAAGTATGCAAAAATAATTTCTAACGGATACGATGCACCATCAACACTTATTGAATATGCATCTGATGAATTTTTAGATGTTTATAATAATGCCGATTTAATAATATCGAAAGGACAGGGAAATCTCGAAGGATTACTAGAAAATCCCAGAGAAGATATTTTCTTCTTGCTGATGGTTAAATGTAATGTAATTGGCGATATGATAGGTGTGAAAAAAGGCGATTTTGTTGTTAGACAGAATATTAAAAAAAAGAAATTAATTATATAATACGTTCAATAAAAATTTATTGTTATGACAAAATATGATGTAATAATTATTGGAGCGGGTCCCGCTGGAATAATCACCGGTGTAACTGCCAAAAAACAGAACCCAAAAAAATCTATGTTAATACTTATGGAAGAACCAAAAGGATTAGTTCCTTGTGGTATTCCTTATATTTTCCATAAACTTAATTGCGTTGATGATGATGCAATGGGTCCAAAGCCTTTTATAGGTCTTGGTGGCGATGTTAAAACTGATGCTGTTACTGATGTCAATTTAGAAAATAAAATAGTAACAACAAAATCTGGTGAAAAATATAGCTTCGAGAAACTTGTGTTTGCTACTGGTTCTACTCCGGTTATTCCAACTTTTATTAAGGGTTATGATTTAGAAAATGTATTTTATATTAAAAAAAGCTATAATTATATATCTAATCTGTACGAACAGTTAAAAGATAAAAAGAATATTATTGTTGTAGGTGGTGGATTTATTGGTGCCGAAGTTGCCGAACAATTGTCATTAAACGAAAATAAAAATGTTACTCTTATCGAGAGCGAAGAGAATTGTTTCTCAAAAGCTTTCTCAAGCGAATTAAGTAAATATGCTACTGAAACTCTTGATAAAACCGGTGTTAAGGTTCTTACATCAACTCGATTAAACGAAGTAAAAGGTAGTAATGGCAAAGTGTCGTCTGTTGTTCTTGGTAACAAGGAAATTGAAGCTGATGCTGTTATTATGGCAATAGGATATAAGCCAAATACAGAATTAGCAAAGAAAGCAGGTCTCGAGCTTAATAAAATGGGTGCAATAATAACCGATAATTACGAACGAACAAGTGTAAAATGTGTTTGTGCTGTTGGGGATTGTTCTAAAACTATAGGATTTTTAACCGGAGCTATGGATTATGTTATGTTAGCATCTACTGCTACTGCCGAAGCTCGTGTTCTAGGAAATAACTTATTTGGTATTAAAGTAAAGAAAAATTTTGTTGGAACATTAGCTGTATTTTCAACAGAAATAAATAATGTTGCTTTTGCTGCTGCCGGTGTTAACGATAATAATGCTTCTCTGGCAAATATCGAATATGTATCTGCAGAATTTGTTGATGTTGATAGACATCCGGGAACAATTGATGATTCATCTTCTTTGGGTGTTAAGTTATATGCGTCGCCTGTAGATGGTGTAATTATTGGTGGCGAAGTATGGGGTGGAAAATCTGCCGGCGAAATAATAAATACTATTTCATTAGCTATTCAAAAATGTGTTACTGTTTATGAACTAATATCATTACAAGTAGGAACACATCCATTACTTACTACTGCTCCTACAAAAACCGCTATGATAAAAGCTGCAGAAGGAATTATTGGTAAACTTAGAAAGTAGTAGTGTGTTAACAGATAATAATAAAAAATATTTTATAAATAGCTCAATGCTTTATAGTGTTGAGCTATTTTTGTTTTAATGATTTTTTTGTAGTAGTATAACTTTTTTTATCTTTATAATCTTTAGTTAATAGATTATTATGAATATCGAGAAAAAGAGATTTATACTTAGCCTGATTTTTCCATTGTTCTTCATTAGTATTATATGGATAGTGAAAATTGCTGAGCTTGTTTTTGATGTAGATTTGGGGTTTTTAGGAATATTCCCTTTAAGAATCAGCGGTTTGCCGGGAATAATTTTTGCACCCTTTATTCATGCAAACTTTAAGCACTTATTTGCAAATACAATACCTCTATTTATTTTGGGTATTGGATTATTTTATTTCTATAATAAAATTGCATATAAAGTATTTTTCCTAATATTTCTTTTCTCGAATATCTGGCTTTGGTTTGGTGGACGTGAAGCATATCATATCGGTGCTAGTGGATTGATTTATGGTTTGGCATTTTTTTTGTTTGTTAGTGGAATGATAAGAAAAAATGCTAATCTTATGGCAATATCTTTATTAGTTGTTTTTTTGTATGGAAGCATGATTTGGGGTTTGTTTCCATTGAAACCAAAAGTGTCGTGGGAAGGTCATTTATTTGGTGCATTGTCGGGGGTAGTGCTTGCTATATATTATAGAGATAAAGGACCAAAAAGAAAAATTTATAGTTGGGAACTAGAAGAAGAAGATGATGACGATGACGATATAAATGATATTGATAATAACATTGACCTAAATTATTTTTATAAAGAAAATTCTGAAGAAAACAAAAACGCCAATGAATAAGAGGTTTGTAATATTATTGATAGTATTATTTGTGGGAATAATAAATTGCAGTTTATATGCACAAGAATTAAATTATGTAAAAATTGGCTATGCGTCATTTTATGCCGATAAGTTTAATGGTAGAACAACAGCAAACGGCGAAAAGTATTATCATAAAAAAATGACAGCTGCTCATCGTTCATTACCTTTCGGAAGTATAGTGAAAGTTACTAATTTGGAGAATAACAAATTTGTTGTTGTTAGAATTAACGATAGAGGTCCATTTGTCGATAATAGGATAATAGATTTATCGAAGTCGGCAGCACAAAAACTAGATTTTGTCGAAAAAGGAATTACTAAAGTAAAAATCGAAAAAATAGCATCTTTAGATGATATAAATAATATTGATATAAATAATTTTAAATACTATAAAATAAATGTAAATGAATATCATCCAAAAGCTTATGGTGTACAGATAGGGAGTTTTGGCGAAAATAAAAACTTAATGAGTTTTATCGATAAATTTAACAACAAGTATTCAGAAGAAGTAATTGTTAAAAGCCGAAAACAAAGAAACACAGTAATATATAATATAATAATTGGTGAATATGAAAATAAGAACCAAGCAGAAATTGTAAAACAAAAATTTCAAAAACAGTTTCCCGATTGTTTTGTTATTGCATATTAAAAAAGTTTAGGTTTTGAAAAATAGCAGAGCTTAATAACCTGAGTTCTATATAAGGCAATATGACATCCTTATATAGAACTCAGGTTATTAATTAAATTTATGCCGAGAATAATATTATAAAATGTTTTGAACCATTATTGCTAAATAAAAATCGATTAATTAATTATAATTAAAGGAGTATGCAATATATTAGCGAATTGTAATTTTGAGTCCACTCCGAAAAGCCGCTAAGAGATTAACTTTACAAAAAGACTGAAAGCTATAAATCTGTACGTCAGTTTGTTATAAAT
>CAZDCZ010000033.1:0-32004 GCA_964504155.1 uncultured Bacteroidales bacterium
ATATAAAATTTATAATTCTCAATAAAAATGAGAATTTCTTATGTACCTTTATTATAAATTCATATACGGAATCGATAAAGAAAATCAGTATTCAAATTTAAGAAAAGCTTTTGTTTTTATTATCTTTGACAAATAAAATATACAAACCATTTAGCAATGCATACAGCAAAAATAAATATTATTGAAAAAGCTTGGAATAATAGAGAACTATTAAAAAACCAAGAAACTAAAAATACAATTAAAGAAATTATTGAATTATTAGATAAAGGCGTATTACGTGTTGCCGAGCCAAGCGAAAACGGATGGAAAGTAAACGAATGGATTAAAAAAGCTGTAATATTATATTTCCCAATACAAGAAATGAAGAAAATAGAAGTCGGGCCTTTTGAATTTCACGATAAAATGAAACTTAAAACCGGCTACGATAAACTCGGGGTAAGAGTTGTTCCTCATGCAATATCGCGATACGGAGCCTATTTAGCAAAAGGAGTAATTATGATGCCTTCGTATGTAAATATTGGTGCTTATGTCGATTCCGGAACTATGGTTGACACATGGGCAACAGTTGGTTCGTGTGCCCAAATAGGCAAAAATGTTCATCTTAGCGGTGGCGTTGGAATTGGTGGCGTTTTAGAACCTGTTCAAGCTGCTCCTGTAATTATAGAAGATAATTGTTTTATTGGCTCGCGATGTATTGTTGTCGAAGGAGTGAAAATTGAAAAAGAAGCTGTTTTAGGAGCCAATGTTGTTATTACAAAATCGACTAAAATAATTGATGTTACAAATAATACACCTAAGGAATATAAAGGTATAGTTCCAGAAAGATCGGTAGTTATTCCAGGCTCATATACTAAAAAATTTCCCGCAGGAGATTACCAAGTTCCTTGTGCTTTAATAATTGGAAAACGAAAAGAATCTACAAATCTTAAAACATCACTTAACAATGCTTTAAGAGAATTTAATGTTGCTGTATAATTAAAACTTTATTCTTAATTAACATTACCAATAATTGTTCTTACATCATTACCACACACCCAGTTTTTTACAGGAATTTTCCAATCGCCATATTTTTCTGTTAAGTAATTTTTATAATCATATGGCACTCGCAAGTCTCTGTTCATGAAGTTAACAATTTCATGCGATGAATAATATTTATTGCTAACCATCACAATTTTTTCCATAGCCTGCCAGTAAGTATATTTATCATCGCTTGCTTTAACAAAAATATTGGCAACAATAGTATATCTATTAACAAAAAGGAAAATTGTCTTTATTATTGAAGGGAAAAGCTTTTTTACTTTAAATATTTTATATTGCCCTTTTTCAAATATTTTTAAATTTACATGTATTTTCTTTTTGCTTATTCCATATCCTTTAAAAATCATTTTATTAACCTGAATTCGATATTTTAGCAAATTTTTCAGAATCTTCTAAACAAATCGACAGGTCAATATCATAATCCCAAGGTAATAAATTATTATCTCGTACTATTCCTAATAAAGCTCTTCCTTCAAGATGCTAGGAAATATTATTCTTTTCAAAAAACTCAATAATATCAAACAATATCTTTCGAGCTCTATTTAGATTCCTATTTGTTAATTGAGAATGCTTGTGATTCATAAATTATTATTCTAAAATTGAGTCCACAATAATAATATTTTAATTATAAATGTCGTTAAAAATAAATAGTTAAACATCTTTAATATAACAAATTATTTTATCTTTGAAATCCTAAAATATCACACTGAAACAATTATATAATAATATAAAAATCATCTAAAAAACAATGATAAAACTATCGGCTGTAATAATAACATATAACGAAGAAGACAATATCGAAAGATGTATTTTATCTTTAAAATCGATTGCCGATGAAATAATTGTAGTCGATTCTTTTTCTACCGATAGAACTGAAGAAATTTGTAAGAATCTTGATGTAAAATTTATTCAACACAAATTCGAAGGTCATATACAACAAAAAAACTATGCATTAACATGTACAAATAACAATTACATTCTATCTTTAGATGCCGATGAAGCATTATCGGAAAAGTTAAAACAACTAATATTAGAAGTAAAATCGGAATGGAAATACGATGCTTATATCGTTAAAAGATATAACAATTATTGTGGTCAATGGATAAAACATTCTAATTGGTATCCCGATCACAAAACACGCTTATTCGATAAAACCAAAGGAAAATGGGGAGGAATTAATCCTCACGACAAATTTATTCTTAATAACCCTAGCAAAAGGAAACATCTAAATGCCGATTTATTACACTGGGTAATCCCTACTTATTATGCACATATCGACAAAGCAAATAAATTTTCTTCTATTGCTGCAAAAGAATCATTTAATAGAAGGCAAAAAGCAAATATCCTTACAATAATATCACATTCGACTTGGAGATTTTTTAAAATATATTTTTTAAAACGAGGATTCCTTGACGGATATAATGGTTTTGTTATAAGTACCTTTACATCATATACTGTTTTTCTAAAATATATAAAATTAAGACAAATGAATTTAGAAAAGAAAAATGGTAATAATAAACAAGATAATAATCCACAAATAGCAATATAAAATACAATTTCAAAATAGTAAACTCATGAAAATAGTAATTCTTGCAGCAGGTATAGGATCAAGATTAGGGAATCCATTCCCAAAACCACTTACACCCTTGAAAAGTGGCAAGTCTATTATGCAACAACAAATCAACAATCTTTCTGACTATTTTAGTTTCGACGACATTAATACTGTTATTGGATTTAAAAAAGATCTTATAATGGAAAGTTTTCCTGATGTTACTTACATTTACAACCAACACTTCGATCAAACAAATACATCGAAAAGTCTGCTTAAAGCATTAAAAAAATATGTTGGAGAATCTGTTTTATGGCTAAATGGCGATGTTGTTTTCGACAAAACTATTTTCGATTTACTATCGCCTTTTATTAATAAAGATAAATCGTTTGTGTCGGTAAATAACGAAGAAGTTGGCGACGAAGAAGTTAAATATACTTTATCGGAAGACAATTACATAAAAGAAATTTCTAAACAAGTAAAAAACGGACTTGGAGAAGCTGTTGGGATAAATTTTATATCATCGAAAGATATTAACTTCTTAATAAAACGTTTAGAAGAATGCGATAACAACGACTATTTTGAAAGAGGAATTGAACAAGCAATTAAACTCGATAATATTAAAGTATCGGCCATAGATATTTCGAAATACAAATGTATGGAAGTTGATTTTATTGAAGATCTTGAGAATGTGAATAAGATATTCTAAAATAATTTATAAAATTAGAAACTTAATATAAAAAACCTCAGGTTTCGAATTTTTATATTATACAATAACAAAACACATGAAAGTTACACTATTCTGTAAAAACGCATATGCTTTTGGCATTCTAAAGCCTTTATACGATGAATTAGAAAAAAAAAACCATGAAGTATTATGGTATGTAGCTTCAAAAATATATAATAAGTTCCCGTTCAAAGATTCATGTAATTACACAAAAAGCATCCAAGATATTCATGAATTCTCGAGTGATATTATATTTGTTCCCGGAAACGAAGTTCCTTATTATTTAAGAGGATTAAAAGTTCAGGTTTTTCATGGTTTAGCCGGGGAAAAAAAAGGGCATTTCAGAATTAGGAAGTATTTTGATTTATATCTAACCCAAGGTCCATTTTTTACAAAACGATTTAAACAATTAGCTTCAAAATATAAAGATTTTGATGTTATTGAAACGGGCTGGCCAAAACTCGACAAGCTTTTTTCGGAGAACAAGAAACTTGCAGATTACAAAAAGCAAATATTAAAAGATAAAGGCGTAAAAAGAATAATATTATACGCTCCAACATTTTCTCCTTCGCTTACATCTGCAATCGATATAAAAACAGAGCTTTTTAAAATAGCCAACAACAACAATTTATTATATATCAAATTTCACGATTTGATGAATAAAGAAATTATTTATGAATATAAGAAAATTGCAAGTTTTCACAAAAACGTCGAAATAATTGAAGATAAAAACATTATAAATTATCTTATTCTAGCCGACATTTTAATAAGCGATACATCTTCGGTTGTTTACGAATTTCTATTACTTAACAAACCTGTTATTACTTACAAATCGAAATCGCGAAACATATACTGGCAAAATATAAATAATAAAGAAAAACTTATCTCATCGCTCAACGAAATTATTAAAAACGATACCTGGGCAAAAGACAGACAATGGATAATAGACAACTATCACCCATACACCGATGGACAATCGGCAAAAAGAATGATTACTGCCGTATCATCATATTTAAATAATCATGAAATACCCTTAGAAAGAAAAATTTCATGGTTTAGAAAAAATAAAATAATAAAAGTATTTGGAAAAGTAAAATAACACATAATATGAGTATAAAATTCCATGCATTAAATCCATTGCTAACAATAGTTGGAAAGAAAATAAATAACAAACGTTTTAACGAAACACCAATTATTATCGGAGCTTGTCCGAGATCAGGCACTACACTTCTTCTATCAATATTAGATTCATACCCATCGATACACGCTATACAACGCCAAACATATGCTTTTTGTAGCTGGGCAAAAGAATCTAACAAAAGCAAAAAATATATTCCAAACCGCATGGATAGACTTTATCGAGAATTTGTTTTTCATAAGCCAACAACAAAATCGAAACGATGGTGCGAAAAAACACCTAGAAATATTGAATATTTCGATAAAATTTTAAACTATTATGAAAGCAATGTTAAACTAATACATTTAATACGCGATGGTAGAGATATAGTAACATCAAAACATCCTGCACATAACTCAGATGAATATTGGGTTAAAATTAATAAATGGGTAGATGATATAAAATTCGGATTAAAATATGCTGATTATCCAAATGTTCATACTGTGAAATATGAAGATTTAATTAATAATTTCGATACAGAAATTAAGAAAATAAGTACTTTTCTAGGAGAAACATTTATTCCGTCACAAGAAGACTGGATAAAAAAAACTAGTCTTACAAAAAGTAAGCATTGGGCAGATCCGGTTCAGGATATACATTCTCGTTCAATAGGTCGTTGGAAAAACGAAAAACACAAAGACAGAATAGATGAATTTATGAATAATTCTGAAGCAAAAAAGCTTCTTGAAGAATTAGGATATATCTAAAATTAAAAATAACAAATTACTATGTATAATCCTTCCGATTTTAAAACTGCACTTCAGACTCTAAAAAATGGAGGCATAATACTTTATCCTACCGATACAATTTGGGGTTTAGGTTGCGATGCTACAAACGAAGAAGCAGTAAAACGAATATACGAGATTAAGAAACGCAGCAATAAAAAAAGCATGTTAGTTCTCTTAAATAATCCCGGAGAGATACAAAAATATATTACAAATATGCCCGATATTGCTTGGGATTTAATTGAACTTAGCGAAAAACCACTTACAATTATTTTTTCGAATGCAATAAATCTTGCACCAAACTTAATAAACGAAGACGGCAGCCTTGGTATAAGAATAACGCAAGACAAATTTTGCAAAAAACTAGCTGAGCAATTACGAAAACCAATAGTCTCTACATCGGCAAATATCAGCAGTGAACAATCGCCTCAAACATTTTCTCAAATAAGTAATAGTATTATTAATTCTGTCGATTATGTCGTAAAATATCGACAAGATGATGCTAACGAAAATATACCTTCAAGCATTATTAAACTAGAACCAAATAACGAAGTAAGAATAATTCGAGAATAATTTTAAATTTTAATCTTCCTTATATATTTATATTATCAAATCAGGTGTAATAAACAAAAAGGAGTTTGTTTTTTTGCACGTTAGAATTTACCTGTAAAAGTTTGTACAAAAAAACATCCCTGTCGAAACCATTTTAGTTCAAACAGGGATAGATGACGAATATTAACTATAAATTATATTATCTAAAAAATTCTAAAATTTAATTTAACCCTATAACTTTTCCAGAACCTGTAATACTTGCATCAATTACAGGTTTTCCTGAATAATATACTTTACCACTTCCGGTAATATTTGCTTCTATTTCGTTGCTCACATTCAGTTTACACGAACCGGAACCCGTAATATTAATATCGGCATTTTTTGTAACAATATTTTCTGCTTTATAATCGCCTGAGCCTGTAATAACAATATCAGAACTATCAATTTCTTTGTTTCCATCAATTTCAACATCCCCGGAACCCGAAATATTAACATTTACATCATCTACAGCTAGATTATTAAATATAACAGACCCACTTCCTGTAACTGTCATTTTAACAATATCGGTTTTAACTAAATCTTTAGCAATAATATTACCGGAGCCTGTAACAATTATCTTTTTAATATCGGGCGATGTAAGATAAATACTTATACGACTAACACTTTTAAAACCCCAACAATTTTTACATTTAATAATTAAATTCTCTCCTTTTACATATGTTTCTATTCTTTCAAGATCTTTTTTATCTCCTTCAATTATTAACTCAGTTTTATTACCTTGTGTTAAATAAACGTCGGCAGAAATAGATAAATCGATTCCGGAGAAAGCTGCTATTTTCCTGTTTTCTTTAATGTTTCCGGCACTAACAAAGTTACATGATGTTGTTCCCAATACTCCTATAGTTATCATTGTTAAGGCAATTAGATATAACAATTTAAATTTTTTCATAAGTTTAAAGTTTTAAAAATTAATTAATATTATACTCTGCTATCATATAAAAATTGAATAAATTCGATGTATTTAGAAAACATTCTAACACAAAACTATAACAATTTAACAAATAAAAGACGAGTAAAAATTAGCATAGCTGCAATAATTTTAATTATTTTTGACATATAATTTATTTTTAGCAAACTTCTACATATGTATTTTCCAAAGTCATATACTCCAAGGTGGATTATTTTTCTTATTGATTTATTAATCTGTACAGTATCAATCTCCTTGGCATATTTATTACGTTTTAATTTTGTTATTCCTAATGAATATTTAAAAAGCTTAAATTTCATTATTCCTTTTGTATTATTTGTACGAGCAGTTACATTTTTAATTTTTAGGTCGTATGCAGGAATAATAAGGTATTCGGGAGCAAAAGATACAGAAAGAATTCTAGTAGTTAGTTTTACGGGTAGCATATTCTTTATAATAATAAATCTATTAAACTACTTTTTATTAAATGGGAAATTTATAATTCCATTTTCTATTGTTGTTATCGATTTCTTTTCTTCTGTTCTATTGCTATCGTCATTCCGATTAATTACAAAATCTCTCTACCTCGAGATATATAATCCATCGAAAGAAAAAACTAATGTAGCAATTTATGGTTCCGAACAATTTAGTGTTATTGCAAAAAGAACTTTAGACCGCAATTCAGAAAGCAACCTCAGAGTTTATGCTTTTTTCGATATCTCTGAAACAAATATAGGAAAAACTCTCGAAGGTGTTAGTATTTATCATTTAAACAGTTTAAAAACTATTGTTGAGAAAAATCCTATAGAAAAATTAATTATTGCTAAAGAAAACATCAGTGCTGAAGAAAAACAATTTGTAATTGAAGAATGTTTACAAAATAATATAAAAGTATTATCGGTTCCTGACATAAATACATGGATTAACGGAGAATTAAGCTACAACCAGATTAGGGAAATAAAAATTGAGGATTTACTTGAACGCTCGGCAATAGTTCTCAACGAGAAAAAGATTAAAACAAAATTATTAAACAAAACAGTATTAGTTACCGGAGCTGCAGGTTCAATAGGAAGCGAAATTGTGCGACAATTAATTTCTTTTCAGCCCAAGAAGATTATTTTATTCGACCAAGCAGAATCTCCTCTTTATGACATGGAACTTGATCTTCAGGAAAAATTCAAATTCTATAATTTTGAAATTGTAATTGGAAATATTTCCGATTATTACCGACTGAAGATGCTTTTTGAAACATACAAACCAAGCATAGTTTATCATGCCGCTGCATATAAGCATGTTCCGATGATGGAAAATAATCCCACCGAAGCATTACGAACAAACATTGTAGGTACCAAACTTATAGCCGACATTTCGAATACTTATAAAGTAAATGAATTTGTTATGATTTCTACCGACAAGGCAGTTAATTCAACAAATGTAATGGGAGCATCAAAACGAATTGCCGAAATATATATACAATCGCTAAATCGAATTAGTAACACAAATTATATAACTACCCGATTTGGAAATGTATTAGGCTCTAATGGATCTGTAGTATTGCGTTTTAAAAAACAAATAGATAAAGGCGGTCCGGTTACTGTTACACACCCCGAAGTAACCAGATATTTCATGACAATACCCGAAGCCTGTCAACTTGTTCTAGAAGCGAGTGCTATAAGCAAAGGAGGAGAGATATTTATTTTCGACATGGGCAAATCAGTAAAAATTATCAATCTTGCGAAAAAAATGATAAAATTATCGGGACTTACATTAGGAAAAGATATACAAATAAAATTTACCGGATTAAGACCGGGAGAAAAACTATACGAAGAATTGCTTAACGATAAAGAAAATACTATCCCTACACATCATTCTAAAATTATGATTGCCAAGGTTCAAAAATACGATATTAATAAAGTAGAATCTGACATCCATGAACTTATAAGCTTACAAAAAAAACACAATAATTTTGATATTGTTCGCAAAATGAAAGAAATAGTTCCTGAATTTAAAAGCAAAAATTCGATATACGAAGAAATGGATATTAAAAATTAAAATAATACTAATGACAGAATATCATAATTTTCTTCACAAAACTAAAATACAAATCCGATTTAATGATATTGACATATTAGGTCATGTAAATAATTCTGTTTTTCAGAACTATTTCGATTTGGCAAGAATAAAATATTTCAATGATGTAATTTCTGATGATCTTAATTGGAAAAAGAATACGCTTGTTCTTGCTAAAATAGAAATAGAATATATTAATCCTATATTTCTTGAAGAAGATATTTGCATTTATACAAAAATATCTCATTTAGGAAATAAAAGTCTGGGAATGACTCAAGAAATTATTAATCAGAAAACAAAACAGGTAAAAACTAAAAATGTAGCAACACTAGTAGCATTCAATTATCCTATTAATAAAACAATACAAATTCCGGATATTTGGCGCTTTGACATAGAAAGGTTCGAAAAAGTAAATACTAATAACCTGAGTTCGATATAAGAAATATATACATCCTTATATCGAACTTCGGTTAATATCTAAATATCCATTATCCCTTCCGGGATTTCCATTATAATTTTTTTCTTTTGTTCTTTAAATTCAAGAAGTAAACTTTCATTAAAAGGAAGAAGTAGTTCTTTATTTTGAGTAGATAAAATTTTAATTATTGGGTTGTTGGGAATATCAAGATAATCAAGCACCTCTCCTATTTTAACATTCTCGGAGTTATATACTTCAAAACCTGCGATTGCTAAAAAGTTAGTATCATCAATTTCTCGATTACTTATAGAAGATAAATAAAAATCGGAATTTATATAATTTTTTATTTCAATTTCAGAATCAACATCTTCGAGTTTTACAACAACAGTACTAGAAGATTTTTGTTTAATCTTTTCAATAAAAAAAGGAACTAATCCTCCATCGACATCGATAAGGATAGTTCCTAAATTTAAAAAATCTTTTGGCAGACTATTATCAAAGCTCAATATTATTTCGCTTTTTATACCGGTAGTTTTCAACAACTTTCCGGCTAATATAAAATCTGCCTTTTCCATAAAACAAAGTATCTTAAGCTTCTGTTTTATCAGAATTCTTTTCTTTGTCAGCTTTTATTTCTTCAGCTACTTCTTCAGTTTTTGATTCTTCAACTTCTGTAGCTTTTGTTTCATCAGCAATTTTTTTAGCTATTTCTTCAGCTCTTGCTTCGTTAATTTTCTTCTCAGCATCGAAAATCTTCATCTTCTCTTCTTCTTTTTTCTTCAAGATGCTGTCTTTTTCCGACTGATTCTTAGTTTCTTTTTCTGTCAACCAAGCTTGAAATCTTTCTTCAGCTTGCTGTTCAGTTATAGCTTTCTTTTTAACACCTATTAATAAGTGTTTTTTCAACATCACACCTTTTTTCGATAAAATTGATCTACAGGTATCTGTAGGTTGAGCGCCTTTCATTAACCAATCTATTGCTTTATCAAAATCTAAAGTAATAGTTGATGGGTTCGTAGTAGGATTAAAAGTACCAATACTTTCAATAAATCTACCATCTCGTGGCGCCCTGCTATCTGCGATAACAATGTGATAAAAAGGACTTTTCTTACGTCCTCTTCTTGTTAACCTAATTTTTACAGGCATACTCTTTTTTGTTTTTAATTATTAATAAATCTACTTTTAAAAAATAGTTGGGCAAAGATACAATTAAATTTCAATTCTGTAAAAAAATATTAAATTTATTTATAGCAAATTATCAGATACTTATTTAAATTCATTGAAAATAGAATATTTTAAATTTCAACAAAGAAAAATAAATTTGTTAATATTAATAAATATAAATATATGTTCATTTATTATGAATTCTTTACATTTACATTTTATCGATATATTATTTTTCCCAATTTATATTACTAATTATTAAGATATTACAAGATGGCTTCTTTTACACACTTGCATGTTCATACACAATATTCCATTCTCGATGGAGCATCGTCGATACCCGATATAATAAAAAAAGCAATAAACGACAAAATGCCTGCCATAGCAATTACCGATCACGGAAATATGTTTGGGGTAAAAGAATTTTTTAACGAAGCAAAAAAACAAGGAATAAAAGCAATTCTTGGTTGCGAAGTTTATGTTGCTAAAGATAGCAGGTTTACCAAAGACAAAAACAACAGAAGTGGATATCATTTAATTTTACTTGCAAAAAACGAACAAGGATACAAAAACTTATCGAAATTAGTTTCTTACGGTTATACAGAAGGCTTTTATTACACTCCACGTATAGATAAAGAAATTCTCAACAAATACAACGAAGGCTTAATTGTTCTTTCTGCTTGTTTGGGTGGAGAAATTCCTCAGGCAATAATGAATAACGATATTAAAAAAGCTGAAAAAATAGCCCTTGAATATAAAGAACTCTTTAAAGATGATTTTTATCTCGAGATAATGCTACACGAATCAGGTAACGCTAAAAAAGATCAAGATGTATTCGAAAATCAAAAAATAGTAAAAAAAGCTATAATTGAAATAGGGAAAAAGCATAATATAAAAATTGTTGCAACAAACGATGTTCACTTTATTAATGCCGAAGATGCCGATGCTCACGATAGATTAATATGTCTTAATACAGGGAAAGACATTGACGATCCTACCCGAATGACATATACAAAACAGGAATATTTTAAAACAACAGAAGAGATGTCTAATCTTTTCCTTGATATTCCGGAAGCTATTGAAAACACAAATGAAATTGCAAAAAAAATTACAGACTACAATCTTAACAAAGAGCCCATAATGCCTGAGTTTGAGCTACCTGCTAATTTCGATGACGAAGATAATTATTTAAGATACTTAACATACGAAGGGGCAAAAATACGCTACGATGAAATTACCGACGATATACGTGAAAGAATAGATTTTGAACTCTCGGTAATAAAAAACATGGGCTTTCCGGGATATTTTTTAATAGTACAAGATTTTCTACATGCAGCCAGAGACCTAAACGTATCTGTTGGTCCGGGACGTGGTTCAGCAGCCGGTTCGGTAGTTGCATATTGTAATAGAATAACCGATATCGACCCTATTAAGTACGACTTGCTTTTTGAGCGTTTCTTAAATCCCGACAGAATATCGATGCCCGATATTGATATCGATTTCGATGATGATGGTCGCGAAAAAGTATTAGACTGGGTTGTTAAAAAATATGGAGAAAAACGCGTTGCTCAGATTGTTACTTTCGGAACAATGGCTGCAAAATCGGCAATTCGCGATATTGCCAGAGTAGAAAAACTACCTCTACCCGAAGCCATGAGATTGGCAAAACTTGTTCCTGAAAAACCCGGAACAACATTAAAAAAAGCCTTTGCCGAAGTTCCAGAATTAAAACAAGCTAAAGATTCAGGAAGCGAATTAGTAAAAAAAATACTTGGTTTTGCCGAAACTCTCGAAGGCTCTGTTCGACACACAGGGCTTCATGCATGTGGAATAATAATTTCTAGAAACAATCTCGAAGAAAACATTCCGATTTTTAAACCCAAAGATTCAAAATTATATGCCACTCAATACGATGGTAACCACGTAGAACCTGTAGGAATGTTAAAAATGGACTTCCTGGGTTTAAAAACATTATCGATTATAAAAGATGCTATTGAAAATATTAAAGAATCGAAAAATATCGATTTCGATATTACAAACATTCATCTCGACGATAAAAAAACTTACGAATTATATAGCAACGGAAACACAACAGGAATATTCCAATTCGAATCGGACGGAATGCAAAAACACCTTAGAAACTTAAAACCCGACAAATTCGAAGATCTTATAGCCATGAATGCCCTTTACCGACCGGGACCAATGGAATATATTCCATCATTTATTAACCGAAAACACGGGAGAGAAAAAATAGAATACGATCTTCCGGAAATGGAAGAATACCTGAAAGACACTTATGGGATAACAGTTTATCAAGAACAAGTGATGCTTTTATCGCAAAAACTTGCGAATTTCTCAAAAGGACAAGCCGATTCGTTACGTAAAGCCATGGGTAAAAAGAATAAAGAACTTATGGCTACCCTAAAAGTAAAGTTCGTTGATGGATGTAAAAACAATGGATTTATTGAAAAAACAATAGAAAAAATATGGACAGACTGGGAAGCATTTGCCCAATATGCCTTTAACAAATCTCATTCCACTTGTTATGCATATGTATCGTATCAAACAGCATATCTAAAAGCTCATTATCCGGCAGAATTTATGGCTGCTGTACTCAGTAGAAACATTAACGACATAAAAAAAATAACCATTTTTATGAGCGAGGCTCAAAGAATGGGAATGTCGGTTCTTGGTCCGGATGTTAACGAGAGTAATTACAAATTTACCGTTAATAAAGATAAGAATATACGTTTTGGCTTAGGTGCTATAAAAGGCGTTGGCGAAGGTGCAGCAAATAAAATAATTGAAGAACGTAAAAGCACAGGGCACTATAAAAATATTTTCGATTTTGTAGAAAGAGTGTCTCTTCAAACAGTTAATAAAAAAAACATAGAAGCCCTTGCAACAGCAGGAGCTTTCGATAATATTGACACTATAAAACGCGGACAATATTTCTCTATCGACAACAAAGAATATACTTTTATTGAAAATCTGATTCGTTATGGAAATACATTTCAGAACGATAAGAATTCTTCTCAACCATCGTTATTTGAAGAATCAGAATCGATTGAAATAAATAAACCAATAATTCCCCTAACAGATAATTGGACAAAATTAACCTTACTAAATAACGAAAAAGAACTAATAGGAATATATCTTTCTGCCCACCCATTAGACGATTTTAAATTAGAAATCGACACTTTTTGCAATACAAAAGTATCGGAATTAAAAAACCTAAATAATCTTATAGGTAAAGAAATTACAGTATCGGGTATTGTTACCGAAGCTAAAAATACATTTACAAAAACAGGGAAGCCTTTTGGATTTTTAACTATTCAAGACTTCTCAGATTCTTATAAATTTATTCTCTTTGGCAATGATTATACCGACAATAGAAATTTCTTCTACGAAAACTACCCTTTACTTATTAAAGGCAATGTACAAACAAGACGATATAATAAAGACGAACTTGAATTTAAAATAAAAAAAGTAATTATGCTAAGCGATGTTAGAGAAGAAATGATTTCCGGAATTACTCTTAAACTAAATATAGCTTCTATATCGAAAGAATTAATTTCAGAAATAAAAAATCTAGCAATAAAATATAAAGGGAAATCAAAATTACAAATTAAGATAATCGACAAAGACGAAAAGATAAGTCTTGACTTATTTTCAAGAACATACAGAGTAAATATTACAAATGAATTAATAAATTATATCGATAAAAATCCATATATATATTATTCGATTAATTAAAAAATTTCTATGTATATTTGCATTCAAATTTTGAATAAAAATAATTTTTAAACTTTATATTATGACTATCGAAGTAAACGATTCTAATTTTGAAGAAAAAGTATTGAATTCCGAAATGCTTGTTATTATTGACTTCTGGGCAGAATGGTGTGGTCCTTGCAGAATGATAGGTCCAATTATTGAAGAGCTTTCCGATGATTATGATGGAAAAGTAGTTTGTGCAAAAGTTGATGTTGATAGCAGTCCTGTAATTTCGGCAAAATACGGAATTAGAAACATCCCTACAGTACTTTTTATTAAGAATGGTGAAATAGTTGATAAACAAGTTGGAGCTGTTCCAAAAAGCAATTTAGAAAATAAACTAAAAGCTTTACTTTAAGACTTTAAACCACATTAATTTTATTTATAAACCTTCAGTCAACTGGAGGTTTTTTTTTTATTTCGTTTTCTCCATAATATTCTTATCTTTAATATTATATACAACAAATAAAATGACGGATAAAGATACACTAAAAATAAAAGATTGGGCTGAAGAAGATCGCCCCAGAGAAAAACTCCTTTTAAAAGGAATAAATAGTTTATCCGATGCCGAAATCTTGGCAATTCTAATTGGTAGCGGGTCGAAAAACGAAACAGCAGTTGATTTAGCAAAAAAAATTCTTTCACGAGTTAATAACAACCTGCACGAGCTAGGCAAACTTAGCATTAACGAACTAATAAAAAACAAAGGAATAGGCGAAGCAAAAGCAATTACAATTATTGCTGCACTTGAAATTGGTCGCCGACGAAAACTTTCAGATATTCTTAGCAGAAAACAAATAAATAAAAGTCGCGATGTTTTCGAAATTTTCCATCCAATACTTTCCGATTTACCACACGAAGAATTTTGGATATTATTATTAAATCGTTCGAATAAAGTAATTAGCAAAATAAAAATCAGCCAAGGAGGAATAACCGGTACTGTTATCGATATAAAGATGATAATAAAAAATGCTCTTGAGAAACTAGCATCATCAATAATACTATGTCATAATCATCCATCGGGAAATATTACTGCCAGCAATGCCGACAATGATATAACAAACAAGCTTGTAGAAGCATCAAAATTGTTCGAAATACAAGTTCTCGACCATATAATTATTGGAGATAATAAATACTACAGCTATGCCGATAACAACAAAATAAATTAATTAACCCTCTTTGTTTATGCAAAAACGAAGTAAATTGTATAAATAGGCTATTAGATAATAGAAAGCAAAGCGGGAATCATTCAAAAAGAACTCACGCAAGTAAACCCCGATTTAGTAATACCCAAATTGTAGAAAATTTGTGAACCTTTTGCTCATGCGTAACATTATTTTTCGGGTTATTAAAACCTTCTTCGAAATACAAAGAATAATTCATTTGACTTAAAAAATCTTTAACAGCAAAATAATATATTAACACAAAAAAAATTAACTTTGCAAAAAAATAAAATATACAATACTCCTGTTATGGTTAACATATTAAGCAACAACAACTCTGTTTTAAATAAATTTATTGCCGAATTAAGAGACAAAGATATTCAAAAAGACAGTTTGCGTTTTCGTCGAAATATGGAAAGAATAGGCGAGATTTTTGCTTACGAAATTAGTAAAAAGCTATATCATACACCTCATCAAATTAACACACCCTTAGGACTATCTACAACAAATCTTTGCGACGAAACAATTGTAAATGCAACAATTTTACGTGCAGGCTTACCCTTACATCAAGGTATTTTAAATTACTTCGATAAAGCCGAAAATGCATTTATCTCGGCTCATAGGGAATATACAGGAAACGACTCATTTGAAATTAAATTCGGGCATATCTCCGGACCATCAATAGATAACAAAACACTAATACTTTCCGACCCCATGTTAGCATCTGGAGCCTCGATGCTTATTTCGTACAATTCTCTTCTCGAAAGAGGAACACCTAACCATACTCATATTGCCGCTATTATTGCAAGCAAAGAAGGGGTAGAATATTTAAAGAAAAATATCAATCCTGCACATGTTACTATCTGGATAGGTGCTGTTGACGATGAATTATCGTCGAAATCGTATATAATACCGGGACTTGGTGATGCCGGAGACTTAGCTTATGGAGAAAAATTGTAATTCTAAAAATATTTTATATCATATATTTTCAATCTAATGTAAATCTAAAGCTCAAAATAAATATTATTTCATCACTAAAGATACACAAAGGATATCACAAAAATACCTAAAGAACAACTACATACGTCGGTTACTTATTAATAAAATATATTTTTACATCCGATTTATCGCTACAATTTTGTAATAAATATTTAATTGTTTTATTTAATACCGGATGTATAAAATCTTCATCAATATCAGACAAAGGCAAAAGAGTAAATCTGCGATTAGGAATTTCTATATGTGGGATTTTTAAATCGGGTTTATCAACTATCATATCATCAATAAAAAGAATATCAATATCCATAGGACGAGCAGAATAGCCTGTTTTATTTCTTTTTCTCCCCATTTTATTCTCTATTATATGAATTCTGTTAAGAATTTCGTAAGGCAATAAATATGTTGATACCACAACAACCTGATTTAAAAAATTCTGATTGTGCTCGAATCCCCATGGCTTAGATTCGTAAATTGCCGATTCTTTGCTTATTTTACCAATATCCGAAATTATACTATTCTTAGCAATAGTAATATTTTCAAACTTATCGCCAATATTTCCACCAATTAATAATACTACATTCGACATATTGATTTTTCTTATATAAATTTCAAATTACACTAATATTAATGTCAATAAAAATTTTGCTAAAACTAAAATATTAGCTTATTTTTATTTTTTCAACGAAAATACTAATTAGGTTTAATTATTTACTTAAAAAACGATACAAAATGAAAGGATTTTTCAAATACTTATTAGCATCAACTCTTGGGGTTATTATCGCAGGAATAATTTTATTAATGCTATTTTTTGGCGTAATTGGAACAATGGTTGCATCTCAGGATAAGACTGTTAAAGTAAAACAAAACACTGTTCTTTATATAAAATTGAATAAACCAATTACCGATAGAAGTTCAAACAATCCTATGAAGAATTTCAATTTCACATCGTTCAAACCAACAAACGGACTAGGTTTAGATGCAATTCTAAAAAGCATAGAAAAAGCTAAAGACGATAATAATATTACCGGGATATATCTCGATCTTACTACAATACCAACAGGAATGGCCAGCTTAGAAGAAATAAGAAATGCCTTATTGGATTTTAAAGAATCGGGAAAATTTATTCTTTGTTATGCCGATTATTACAATCACAAAACTTATTATTTAGCAACAGTAGCCGACAGTATTTTTCTTAATCCCGAAGGAACCGTTAATTTCGTGGGATTAAGTTCGCAAATTATGTTTTACAAAGATGCCCTTGAGAAACTTGGCGTTAAACCACAAATAATACGTCACGGGAAATTCAAAAGTGCTGTTGAGCCATTTATGTTAGACAAAATGAGCAATGCAAATCGCAAGCAAATTGAAACATATATGGGTTCTATTTGGGACAATATAGTAAAAGGCATCTCGCAAGAGAGGAAAATAAATATTGACTTATTAAACAAATATGCCGATGAACTAACAATAAGAAATGCCAAGGCTGCTTTAGAAACAAAATTTGTTGATGGACTAAAATATAAAGACGAAATATTTGCCGAACTAAGAAACAAAACACACAGAGAAGCAAACGAAGATATCGAATCTATTAGCTTAGCTAAATATATCAAAGTTCCCAAAAAGCAAAAAACAAACACATTTGCCAAAGATAAAATTGCTGTAATATATGCTATGGGTAGTGTAGTAATGGGCGAAGGCGAAGAAGGAAATATTGGCTCAGACAGAATATCGACAGCTATTCGTAAAGCACGAAAAGACTCAAGCATAAAAGCTATTGTTTTTAGAGTAAATTCGGGCGGAGGAAGTGCCTTAGCTTCAGAAGTAATTTGGAGAGAAGTAAAACTTGCACAAGAAGTAAAACCTGTAATTGCATCACTTGGCGACGTAGCAGCTTCGGGAGGTTATTATATTGTTTCTCCGGCAGATAAAATTATTGCCAGTCCGAATACTATTACAGGTTCAATAGGTGTTTTCGGAATGCTTATGAATAGCAAATCGCTTTTTAACGATAAACTTGGAATTAATATCGAGGTTGTTAAAACAAATAAACACTCCGACATAGGTTCTATGTTCAGAAAGCTAACTACCGAAGAAAAAGCATCGATACAATACGGAGTAGAAGATATATACAAAACATTTATTACTCATGTTGCCGAAGGTAGAAATATGACAAAAGAAGCTGTTGACAGCATTGGACAAGGGCGAGTTTGGAGCGGTGCAAACGCAATTAAAATTGGTTTAATCGACGAATTTGGCGGACTACAAAAAGCAATTGAAATTGCAGCAGAAACAGCACATTTAGATAATTACAGAACAGTTTCGTTACCTGAATTAAAAGATCCTTTTCAACAAATTATAGAAAAGTTTCAAGGAAATATAGAAGCTTCTATAATTCAAAAAAATCTCGGAAAAGAATATATTTACTACAAAGAGCTTCAAGAAATTAAAAACATGAAAGGAATACAAGCAAAAATTCCTTATAGAATAGATATTTATTAGTTTTTACTATAAATTATTACAACCGGAGAGTTAAAAATTCTCCGGTTATTTTTTTCTGTATTATTTTGTATATTTAGGTATCTAATTATCATTAAATTATTTATTATTTTTGTGATATTGAATTTACAGAATAATAACACAGAACCAATATATCAACAAAAGCCTTTATGTTAAAAACAACAAGATTAATTCTGAGTCCTCTTTTATTTATATTTAGCTTGATATATGGAATAATTATTTACATTAGAAATTTTCTGTTTGATAAGAATATTTTAAAATCGAAAGAATTTAGTCTTCCAATTATCTCGGTAGGAAATATAGCTGTAGGTGGAACCGGGAAAACCCCACATATAGAATATTTGATTAACTTACTTAAAGACGAATTTAACATTGCAACTCTCAGCAGAGGATATAAACGTAAAACCAAAGGTTACTTACTTGCCAACAACAACTCAACAACCCAAGACATTGGAGACGAACCACGTCAAATAAAACAAAAATATAAAAATCAAATTGAAGTAATTGTTGATGAAAATCGCATTAGAGGAATAAAAAAAATTTTAATTGACAAACCAAAAATCAATGCAATTTTATTAGACGATGCATTTCAACATCGAAAAGTTAAACCAAATATTTCTATTTTATTAATAGATTATTCGCACCCATTAAAGAAAGATTTTTTATTACCACTTGGTAATCTTCGCGAACATTCTTCAGAGAAATGCAGAGCCGATATAATTATTATTACAAAATGCCCAAAAAATATAGAACCAATAAAAAAACGAATTATATATAAAGAAATCAAACCATTTCCTTATCAAAAACTATTTTTTACGAGCTTTACTTATGAAGATTTCACTCCTGTTTTTCAGGATATAGAAAAAAATATTGTTTCTAAAAAAAATCAGAATAACAATAAACTATCAATACTATTAGTTACAGGAATTGCAAATCCTAAACCACTAATAAATCATGTTAAAGAAAATATTTCATCAGATATTACTATATTAAAATTTCCCGATCATCATAACTTTAATTTTAAGGATATTGAAAAGATAGAAAAAACCTATAATAAAATAGTTTCTAAAAATAAAATAATACTTACTACAGAAAAAGATGCAATGCGCTTACAAAATTTTAGTAATATTGCAGAACTCTTAAAACAGAATTTCTATTACCTTCCTATAAAGGTAATTTTTATAGATAAAAAGAATCATGATTTTAATAATCAAATAATTGACTATGTTAGAAAAAATAAAAAAAACGGCATCGTTTATTCAGGAAAAGACCAATTTTAAGCCCGAAATAGGAATAATTTTAGGGACAGGATTAGGAGGATTAGTAAAAGACATAAAAATAAAACATACTCTTGATTATAAAGACATACCCAATTTCCCGATATCGACAGTAGAAGGACATTCAGGAAAACTTATTTTTGGAGTTTTAGGTGGTAAGAATATCGTTGCTATGCAAGGACGTTTTCATTACTACGAAGGATATAACATGCAAGAAGTAACTTTCCCTGTTCGTATTTTTAAAATGTTAGGAATTAATTATTTATTAGTATCGAATGCTAGTGGTGGAGTGAATCCTAATTATGAAATTGGCGATTTAATGATACTTAACGATCATATTAACCTTATTCCAAATCCATTAATTGGCAAGAATATCGACGAACTTGGTCCACGATTCCCCGATATGAGCAATACCTACGATAGAGAATTAATTAATACAGCTCAGGTAATAGCCCGAAAAAACAATATTAAAACGCAAGTTGGTTGTTATATTGGAACAACCGGACCAACATTAGAAACACCAAAAGAATATGAGTATTTTCGTATTTTGGGTGGCGATGCTGTTGGAATGTCAACAGTTCCTGAGATAATTATTGCTCGTCATATGAATATCCCATGCTTTGCTATTTCAATTATTACCGACTTAGGGGTTCCCGGGAAAATTGTTAAAGTAACACACGAAGATGTACAAAGCGTTGCAGAAAATGCTGAACCAAAAATGACTCTTATAATGGAACAGCTTATTGCTTCATTATAAAAAATATATGAAATAATTAATATTAGTGCAGGTAATAATATCAATTACCTGCATTGATATTTACAAATATTATGCATACTACTAAACATCATACTAAGAACGGTTTCCAATTATCAAATGTGATAACTATTTCTTTAGCCCATTTTATTCACGATGTTTATTCGTCTTTCCTTGCTCCTATTTTACCATTATTAATAGAAAAGCTAAAATTAAATTATACTCTAGCAGGTCTTCTTCCTGTTATTCAACGATTACCATATCTTTTTAATCCATTAATAGGCTTATTAGCAAATCATATTAAAATAAGATACCTTGTAATTATTGCGCCTGCAATTACTACAATTTGCATGAGTTTATTAGGTAGCACATCGCATTTTGCTGTCTTAGCCATTTTACTATTTATTATGGGAATTAGTGGAGCTATGTTTCATGTACCAACCCCGGTATTAATAAAAAAAGTCTCGGGAAATCGTGTTGGTAAAGGAATGAGTTTTTATATGTTTGGTGGCGAAGCTGCGCGCACAATCGGACCTCTAGTAATTCTGGGAGCTGTTTCGGTATGGGGCTTAGAAGGAACATATAAACTTATCCCATTTGGGCTAATAGCCTCACTGGTATTATATTTTAAATTTCGAAATATTCCAATATCAGAAAATTTCGAGAAACACAAAAAGATAGATACAAAAAAAACCTTACAACAAAATTTAGAATTCTTTATACTAATAACGGGAATAGTATTTTTTACAGGTTTTATTAAATCTGCTATCGTAAATTTCTTACCAACTTATTTAAAAGTAAAAGGAGAAAGTCTATGGTTTGGAGGAATATCATTATCGGCATTCGAAATTGCCGGAGCCATTGGAGTTTTTCTTGCCGGAACTTACTCCGATAAGATAGGTCGTATAAAACTACTTAGCATTATAAGTACCATATCTCCTATTATAGCAATATTATTTGTCTTTGCTAACGGATATTTTGTATTTCCTTTATTAATACTTTTAGGATTTTTGATGTTATCGTACACACCAATAATACTAGCAATGTTAATGGATATTAAAACTGATCAACATACTTTTCTTAATGGTATTTATATGACAATATCATTTATCTCAGGCTCAATAACATCGTTAATTATCGGAATATTAAGCGATTGGATAGGGATAATAGATACTTTTAAAATTTCTGCAATAGTTTCGATATTATCTATCCCATTTGTACTATTAATTGCTAAGAAAAAATACTAGAGTTTTCCGGCAACAACACAAGTCTTCTTATATTTTTTTACATTTCCATCTAAATCGAACAGTTCAATATAAACCACATATATTCCTATTGCCGATTTCTGCTTTTCTTGATTTAATCCATCCCAAACAAAAGAACCTTCTGTAGCAAGCAACTCATTATTTTTTAAACGACGAATCATTCGTCCTTTCGAATCGAAAATTTTTACATTAGCAACATATCCCGGTTTTTCGAACGAATAATTAATAATAAAATTATCTTGGTACCCATCGTTATCGGGCGAGAATACTTCCGACTCAATAGTTATTTCATCATTACTTTCGTTATTCTCGCTAAACTGAGAATTTTTATATGCAGGAGTTGCAAAACCAACACTTTCGGCTGCCGAATGCCAATTCGATTTATCGCTTGCATCTCGTGTAAGACTGATTCTCTCGAGCGACACTCCATCTTCTGTAATTAATAAAGCAAAATGCATATCGGAATTATACTCCATATAATCAATAATATTAAAAAACTTATCTAATATTATTACTTCGCCTTCATCATCGTTCATAGACGGCATATTATCTGATGTAACAATATTCTCCGAATTCGATGTATAATATTGCAACATCACTGTTTCAGGGTCGCCGGTAACAACATAATATTCGTGAGGGAATACAAGATATCCTTCGCTTAAAACTATTCCCGACGAAGAAATATCTCCTGAATCGTCGTCGATGTTTGCCAGATTAATATCAGCTAAATCGATAGTTTTATCAGAATTGTTATAAATCTCAATAAAATCTACTCCCCCTGGAAGCGGATTAAATAATACTTCGTTAATAAGTAAATCGTGTTCTTCAGGCATCTCAGGAATTGCAAATCTAATTGACTCTCCAATTACCATAACATTACCCGCACAATCGGGAATATCGCCACTTATCTCTAAAGTGTAAATAGTATTTTTACTAAACCTCTCTGAGAATTCTAACTCTACAAACATATTATTTGGAGAATCGATAATTACCTTATCGGGATTTCCTATATTCTCAACATTGTATGAAGTTATTATTGTTGCAAATGTACTATCAACAGGTTCTGAGAAAAACAATTTAACAGTACTATCATTTATCATAGTAGCTTTTATTAGTTCAGGAGCATATAAATCTGGATTCGCTGCAAAAACCGAATTTTGCATTCCCGGAGTGCCACCTTTATTATCTTCAGAAGCTTTCCAATTGTCAATTCCTCCACAAGGATTCATTGGGTCGATTTGCTCGATAGACCAACCTCCATCATCTTTATTTTCATCGGAATACCATTTATCGGTGTAATTAATATTTGAAATCACTTTTCCGAAATCTGTCTTTAAAGTTATTCGGCTTCCCGAATTCGATAATGAAGGAAATCCTGAGAAAGCAAGCGTATTGCCATAAATATTTAACAAATTATATGAATCTTCGTCGCAAAGTATCAGATACTCGCCGGCAGAAAGCACATAAGAAGGAATATCGGCATTCGACGAGCCAGCTTCTAAAATCCAATTACTAATACTTATATCGTAATTGCTTGTATTAAAAAGTTCTATATATTCCGTAGCCGGCAAATTAATTACAGGCTCCGGGTCAATCATAATCTCGTTAATAACAATATCGTATGCGTCTATTGGATGATAAACAAACTCAAGGTCTTTATTATCCATTACATTATCACACAAATCGGCTAGATTACTTACAGATAATATATTTGTTGCATTTTCTACAAAATTATCGGCAAATAACAATTCAATATCATTTTCTATATTATTTATAATAATACTCTGAGGATTTCCAATTCCATTATCAACAAAATAATTTGTCTTAATCTGAGCAATGGTTTCATCAACAGGTTCCGACAAATGTATTTTTAATCGCGATGATGATACTGTTTCTAAAAAAGTAATGCTTGGCTTAGTATTATCGAAATTAATTGCATCGACAGAATTTATAGCACCGGGAGTTCCTCCAATACTACTTTCCGATGCTATCCAGTTATTTATTCCACTACAATTATTTTTTGGGTCGATTTTCTCGAGCGACCAACCACCATCGTGTTTTTCGGGATTTTGATACCATGTATCATTATAACTAACTTCCGAAATTACAATATCGTTAGTATCTAATAGTTGTATCAATGCACCGGAATTTGAAATTGTTGGAAACGAAGAAACACCAATCACATTACTAAAAGCAGAGAAATCGTCAACATCATTAATATCGCATAATATTATATATCCTAATGCATCTATACTATGTTCAGGAATTTTGCAATCCGACGAACCTGCTATAAAACTCCAGTCAGTAATATCTATTGCAAAAGATGTAGTATTAAAAAGTTCTATATATTCCGATTCGGGTAAAGCAACTTGTGGATAGGGATCGGCAAATATTTCATTAATAACAATATCGTATTTTTGTGGTATAAAATATAAGTATTGCTGAATACTAAGGTTCATAGAATCGCCATTTAAGTCGGCAACATTTTTAATTTCTATCTCGTAGTTCGTTTCGTTAACAAAATCTGTGTCGAATTTAAGCTTTACCTTATTCAGTTCTGTAATACTTGCCATTGAAGGATTTCCAATACTATTATTTACAGTATAATTAGAAATATCTTGAGCACTTACTGTATCTACAGCACGCAAAAACGAAATACTTAATTCGTTTAGGCTTAACACTTCTAACTTTACAATTTTCTGATATTCGTAAGTAAAATATAATGTTGTATCGCTAAGAATATTTCCTTCTAAATCTTCGATATTCGATACATCTACACTATTCTGAATTCCATCGCTAAACGAATTATTAAATTCAAGAACTACCCTATCTCTGTTTGTAGGGTCAAAAATTACACTATCGGGATTTTCAATACCATTATCGACTAAATAATTACTTTTGCCAACAGCACTAGCAGAATCAACTCTTTCAGAGAATTTTACCAATAAACTTTTTGTTGATAATACTTCTAAGGTGTCAACAAGCGGCAATATTGTATCGAAAATTTCTTTACCATAATAAATATCATCTATCCATAATTTACAATCGGCACTCGAAGTATACAAATAATATACACCAAAAAAATCAGCTGTAGAATAATCGCTATTATTTCCTGTTCCTATTAATTCGAGATTATCGAATCCTCCGGTATAATCGATATAAACTTCCCAATCTCCACTAATCGTTCTTAAAATTTCAAAACCTACTTTTTGCGAAACTCCAACAATATTTTGCCAGTCAATTCCAGTATTAACAATTACTGTTTCGTTTCCATCTTCAATTTTATACAACTTAATTTTATCGTCGCTACTATTATAGTTAACACCTAAAGCATATCCATTAGCACTACCTGTTGGGAGCATTTCTAAAGAATTTGCATCGGACATAAGAAAAACACTCCAATTATTTCCTCCCGATGGATTATATCCATATTTAATCTGAAATTGCCAATTTATATTTTCTGCACTCAAATCTATTGCCGGAAGTGCAATAGAAATCTGATCGGTATCTCCAACAGAATTGTCGAAAATATGATGTAAAGAATATGCACCATTCAATGGATTATCGCTTGAAGCTTCCCAACGTCCAACATTACTTTCAAGCCAATTACTAATATCTCCATCTTCGAAATTATCGGTAAGCTGTGCAAATGCAGCAATAGGAACTAATAGCAGAAAAATAATAATCTTTTTCATAATAAATCGATTAAATAAATTAATTTTGAAATATACAAAAATGCTATTTACATTTACTAATAGCAAGAAAAATAACAAATAAAACAAACTATAATAGATGAAAATTGCAATAGTTGGAGCTACCGGACTTGTGGGCACTGTAATGCTTAAAGTAATAAAAGAACAAGGCTTAGCAAATAATGAATTGCTTCTTGTAGCTTCTGAGAAATCGCTTGGAAAGAAAATTTTATTTAATAATAAAAAATATACAATAATAAGTATTAACGAAGCAATTAAGTTAAAACCTGAAATTGCAATTTTCTCGGCAGGAGGAAATACATCTTTAAAATATGCTCCACTATTTGCTAAAAACGGGACTACTGTTATCGACAATTCTTCGGCATGGAGAATGGATAAAGATAAAAAACTAATTATTCCCGAGATTAATGCTAATATCCTTACTAAAAGCGACAAAATTATTGCAAACCCAAATTGTTCTACAATTCAATTATTAGTTGCTATTGCTCCATTACACAAAAAATATAAAATAAACCGACTAATAATATCGACATATCAATCGATTACCGGTTCGGGAATAAAAGCTGTTAATCAATTAGAAAACGAAAGAAACGGCATTTCAGGAGAAAAAGCTTATCCTTATACAATAGACAAAAATTGTCTTCCTCATTGCGATGTATTTTTAGAAAACGATTACACCAAAGAAGAGATGAAACTTGTTAACGAAACACATAAAATTCTTGATAAGAATATTAAGACAACAGCAACTGCAGTTAGAGTTCCTGTTAGTGGAGGTCATTCGGAATCGGTAAATCTCGAATTCGAAAATAAATTCGAAATATCAGAAATTCGAAATATCTTAAATAACTCATCGGGAGTAATTGTTCAAGACGAGCCATCTAAAAACATATATCCTATGCCTATTACTTCTGAAGGCAAGAACGAAGTTTTTGTAGGACGAATAAGAAGAGATTATTCTATCGATAATGGTTTAAATATGTTTATTGTAGCCGACAATCTTAGAAAAGGAGCTGCCACAAATGCTGTTCAGATTGCAAAATATATTATCGATAATAAGCTAATCGGAAATACTAAAACCCTAGTATAAGTAATCGTTATACGGATATCGTATTGCATGTACTTTTTTTACATTTTCGTAAACAAGATCTTTAAATTGCTTAAGATTAATCTTTTTCTTAGCCGAGATAAAAATACTTTGATTATTATTTTTTGCCATCCAAGTATTCTGCAACTCTTCTAAAGAATAGTTCTCTTTCGTTTTAGGTGTTAAATCATCATCATCCTTTTTAATGTACGAATAAGCATCAATCTTATTAAAAACAAGATATGTAGGAGTATCAACGGCATTAAGTTCTTTTAGAGTAGAATTAACAATATTTATTTGTTCTTCGAAATTTGGATGAGAAATATCAACCACATGAAGTAAAATATCGGCTTCGCTAACTTCGTCTAAAGTAGATTTAAACGATTCTACTATATTATGTGGCAATTTACGTATAAACCCAACGGTATCGGTCAAAAGAAATGGAAGATTCTCTATAACTACTTTTCTAACCGTAGTATCGAGAGTAGCAAACAATTTATCTTCGGCAAACACATCCGATTTGCTAAGCATATTCATTATTGTCGATTTTCCAACATTAGTATATCCAACTAATGCAACACGCACTAATTTACCACGATTTTTTCTTTGTGTAGCTTTTTGTTTATCTATTTTCTTTAATTGCTCTTTTAATCGTGTAATCTTATCACGAATAATACGTCGGTCGGTTTCTATTTCTGTTTCACCGGGCCCTTTGGTTCCGATACCTCCACGTTGACGTTCAAGGTGAGTCCACATACCTGTAAGACGAGGAAGAAGATATTGATACTGAGCTAATTCAACCTGAGTTTTCGCGTGTGCTGTTTGTGCTCTTGTAGCAAAAATATCGAGAATAAGATTTGTGCGATCTAAAATTTTACACTCCATCACTTTTTCTATATTACGTAATTGCGAAGGAGTAAGCTCGTCATCAAAAATAACAATATCTATTTCATTCTCTTTTACAAAATCTTCTATCTCGGCAAGCTTCCCTGTTCCAACAAAGGTTTTTGGATTTGGTTTATCTAATTGCTGAGTATATTTTTTTACAGGCTCTGCCCCTGCAGTCTTTGTTAAAAAAGCTAACTCATTCAAATACTCTGCTACTTGTTTTGCATTCTGATTTTGATTGATAATTCCAATCAATACAGCTTTTTCTACAACTTCTTTATTCTCAATATTCTTCGGCATCTATTATTTATATCTATTATTTCTGCATCTGCAAAAATACTAAATTTTATTTTTAATAAATCATCAATTTTCAAAAACAAACACTTACTAACCTTCTATGTTGTAATCCAAATTTTATTTAAGCTTTTTATTAATAATAAAAATCTATAAGTAATCTAGAAACTTAGGATTTAGAAATGTAATCTCCGTACAATAAACAATCAGGAATGAATAAACATTAAGGTGGAATGTCTGATTGCGACAGAAAAGAGACAGTTAACTCAGATGAATGTAAAACTGTATAGTGAGTTCAAAAGATTTGCCAAATAATTTTTCGATGGCAATATAGGCATGCCAATAAATTATGGTTTAAAAAATACCGGTTTAAATTATTCAAAAAAAAAGCCCCGAAATTCGGGGCTTTAAATATATTATTTTGTAATTATTGTAATTGGAAAACAATTGGGAAAGTAAAACCAACAGAAACGGCTTGACCTCTTTGTTTACCGGGAACCCATTTAGGAGACGACTTAATTACACGAATTGCCTCTTTATCTAAAGATGGGTCAACACCTCTAACTACTCTTACATTAGTAACTTCTCCTCTTTTATTCACAACAAACTGAACATAAACTCTACCGCTAATACCATTTTCGGCAGCGATAGTAGGATATCTTAGATTTTTTTGAATATAGGTTCTAAAATAATCTTTATCTTTCCCTTGAAAAGTAGGCATGTCTTCAACAACAAAAAATACTTCTTGTTCTGCTTCTTCTTCTTCAGCTTCGAACTCAACTATTTCTACTTGAGTTTCTTGGTCAGCTTCAGTATCGTCAAAAAGAGCTTCGTCTTCAATTTCCACATTATTCTGAACTACTTTAAACTGCTCTACAGTTTTTGGTGGTGGAGGTGGTGGAGGTGGTTCCGGTTGCTTTTGTCTAGTAATTGGAATTACTTGTTCCTCAAGATTTACATCTTCCAATTGTCCTAAAGAATTTGAATTATCAGGTCGTGTACCCCATTCAAAAGCTAGAAGAACTAACCCAAGAGTTACAACATAACCTATTTGAAGAAATATTCCTTTCTTCTTTTCTAAATTAGCTTTGTCTGATTTCTTAATTTCCATATCAATATTTTTTTTGAGCGCTTAAAATTACTTAATTATTAATCTTATTCAAAACTTTTATAAAATAAATTACAAAAATATATTGCTTATTTATAAATACGTTTTCTTTTATTATATGTTGCAAACATAAACTATTACTTTATTAATTACAAAGCCAAGAAAAAAATTATTCGAATTTATCTTTAGTATTGTAAAAAAATATTACTTTAGCACCTAGAAATTATGGGGGCTTAGCTCAGTTGGCTAGAGCGTTTGACTGGCAGTCAAGAGGTCAGGAGTTCGATTCTCCTAGTCTCCACATTAATTAAAAGGTGTTGTCGAAAAAGAGAGGATTATTGTCATCCTGAACGAAGTCGAAGAACCGAGTGAAACGAACTCAACAAAGTTAATCTATTAGTTTAAAAATGAGATATTTCGACAAGCTCAATATGACAAAAATAGATTGAAATTTTACTTTTTAGATAGCATCTTTTTTACACCTAATTTCAAGTTACTTTTTGCAGTGATTTAACTATTTTACAATACAATAACATTACCATTATAGTATATTTTTGTTGTATTAACTCCATCATTAAAAGCAATTACATTATTATTTATATACATTAAATTAATATTCTCGTATGATAATATTTTTACTTCTCCATTGTCGAATATCTTTAATCTGTTTTCTTTATCAATATATATTACCTTATCTAAATCTATCATAATCTTTATAGGAATATAATTTTCTAAAGTATAGCTCTTCTTATTATAATATGCTTTTAAAAAGTTGTTCTCATAATAAACAATAATCTTATCATCGACAAAATATTCTTCAGGAGCAAAAGGACTTATTGTAGATATATCACCATTATCGAAAATTTTAAAAGCACCGGAATAATCAACCCAACAAACAATATCGTCGGCAGTATAATACGATTTTGGAGAATATGATGATAAATTAATAATTTCGCCTTTATAAAATGCATCGAAACTATTATATCCCTTATTAACAAAAGCCACAATATTGCGCCCAACTTTATAATACATAGGTGTTTCTACCAACATTAGCTCACTTATCTCTCCTCGATAAAAAACCTTTAAATAATTATCATTACTTTTAAATGCTACTATGTTATCTCCAGATTTAAAATTACTTATTGCTTCTTTCGCAATAGCATCTTCAAGAATCACTATCTCTCCATTATAATATGCACTAAATAATTTTTTTGTATTATCGTAAAATACAACAATACTATCTCCGGCCGAATAACGACTATAATTTATAGACAACAAAGAAGTTTTTCCATTATCGAAAACCTTAAGACTTCCATATAAATCGTACACTAGGTAATTGTTAGTAATCTCATACTTATTTACACTTTCCGATAGTTTTACAATATTACCATTCAGGTATACTTTAAAAGCACCTGTGTTATCGACAAAAGCAACTGATTTTTTACCAACTTCAAAAGAATTAACAGGAAGTGGCTCGGCAAATATCGATTTCCCATTATCGAAAATATAAAACTTATTGCGAAAATCGTGATAAGCAGATAAATTCTGAGAGAAAATATTCCCCGAAAGTAATGATGTTAATATTATTATATGTAATTTCTTCATTTTATATTAATTAAAATATCTACAATCAAAATTACTGCTTTTTTATTAAATATCTCTAAATCGTTTTTGCTTCACTCAACACCTAGCAAGGTATAAAATATTACAAAAAGCATTTATATAACTTTTTATATTAAATAAATATTGCTAATTTCATCTGTTTTTAAAAAGTTAATGCTAGTTAATAAATTATGACAGAATACAAATCGCTCGAAAGAATGATAGAAACTTTACTGCTGCTAGGAAATCCTTTTGGGAAAAGTATGGATGAATTAACTCAAAAATTTAATGTCTCGAAAAGAACAATAGAACGATATATAAGCAGTTTTCGTAAAATAGGCTTCGAAGTTGAAACTATAAAATCGGACAAAACATACTATAAAATAAAAAAACAAAACAATTACAAAGGTAACATAAGCGAATTATTACATTTTACCGAAGAAGAAGCTCTTATTCTACATAATGCAATTAATTCGGTTGACAACAAAAATATTTTAAAAGAAAATCTACTTCGAAAACTTTATGCACTATATAAAGACAAGAGAATTAAAGACCTAAATTACGACACTCAATGTTCGCAAAATATTTCGAAAATAAACACTGCTATTAAAGAAAAAAAACAAATAATTCTTAAAAACTATGAATCGGCAAACACAGGAACTATAAAAGACCGAAATGTTGAACCTATAGAATTTACAAAAGGATATTTAAATGTATGGTGCTACGATTTAGACGATAATACAAATAAGATTTTTAAGACCCAAAGAATAAATAAAGTAAGAATATTAAAATCGTTTCAAAAATTCGAATCGCAACATAAACCCGGAATAACAGATATTTTTAATATCTCGACCAACGAGAAAATTTTAACAAAATTAGAACTAAGCCTCAGAGCAAAAAATTTACTCATAGAAGAATATCCGCTTGCACAAAATTACATAACAAAATTAAACGATAATAAGTACTTATTAAACACCCAAATAGCAAACTATACCGGCGTCGGAAGATTTGTCATGGGACTAATAGACGAAATTAAAATACTGGAACCTTACGAACTAAAAAAATATATTGAAAATAAAATTGAAAATAAAATATTGTAACGACAGTTTTTGTCATTACCCTTTTGTACATTTGAATAAACATAGGTTTTATAATATTAAAAAATAGAACATGCGA